>CADBKS010000039.1 GCA_902795255.1 uncultured Chloroflexota bacterium | reverse complement strand
GCCACTGATAAGCTTCCGGAACGGTTTTAAAAGACGTGATCGCGGCCCAGACCAGAGGGAGCAGAAAAATGAGCAAAGCGATCAGCAGAAACAGAACTACAAGGGTCCTTCCAAAAAATGTGGAAAACTTCATTCTTTTCATAACCTGTGTTGCCTCCCTTTTACTGATTCTGTCTGTCAAGTAATCTGGAATACACGATCGTCAGCAGCAGAACGATGATCAGCATGAGCACGGAAATCGCGGCACCGTTCCCAAATTCATAATATTTGAAAGAAGTCGCATAAATCAGATTTGACAGCAATTCAGTGGCGTGATTCGGACCTCCGCCCTGCGTCAGCACCTGCGTTAAGTCGAACTGGATAAAAGTCCAGATGATGTTCAAAATCGTTGTTGTGGATATAACACCGCTCAAATGAGGCAATGTCACATGAATATAACTTTGCAGTTTAGATGCTCCGTCCACCAGAGAAGCTTCGATCTGGTCTGAAGGAACCAATTGCAGACCGGCATAGAGCATGACGATCGTAAAGGGGACGTTCCGCCATACGTTCACAAATATGACCATAGGTAGAGCGTATTGAGGGTTTCCCAAAAAGGAAACGTTCTGTGAAGTCAGATTCAGGGCCTGCAGGATCGCGTTAACGACGCCGTAAGAGGAATTCAGTATCCATCTCCAGAGTGTTCCGATCACAACATAAGAAAGCGTCCATGGGACCAGAAACAGCATATGGAAACCCTTACGGAATTTCAGCCATGGGGCATTCAGTGCAGTCGCTATCGCAAGCCCAATCAGGAGTGTCAGTGAGACACTAAAAAAGGTGTAAATCAGCGTGATCTTCAGGGAATTCCAGAACCATTTATCCTTGAGAATATTCGCGAAATTATTCAAACCGACAAATTTCTCGGAATAGTCCAGTGCAACATCAAAAAAACTCAGCTTGATCGCGTATAAAATCGGATAACCCAATGTGATCATAAACAGGATCAGAGAGGGAAGAACAAAAAGCCAGCCCAACCGCTCCCCGCCAAAAATGACGGAAAATACTGTTTTTTTATTTTGTGCATTTTTTGAACCTCTCATAAATACTCCTGTTTTTCTGAAAAACAATATAATTATGGATTGGGGGGGAGAGTCATACCCATTCGGGTATGGCTCTCCTTTGATTTGGTCAACCGACCAAATGATTATTACAGAAGACCGCGGATCGCTTCAGCAGCTTCACGCAGGTTGGTTTCAGGATCACCCTGTCCAAGGAGGGATGCAGCAATAGCGTCGTTCAGAATGACCTGACCCTTGCCCCAGGCCGGGAAAGCGGGATACGGCTCGCCGGTGTTCGGAACAGCTTCTTCAATCATCATACGGGCTTCCGGATATTCATCCAGATCAATCATCGCGAGGGCTGAAGAGCGGGTCGGAAGCATAGAACCATTCTTGAAGAATTCATACTGCATTTCCGTGCTGGTCAGCCATTTCAGAAGTTCCCAGGCTTCGGCCGGATGCTTGGAGCCCTTACCGATCGCAAATTCAGTGCCGCGGCCGGCAGTCTGACCGGTTCCCGGGAATGGGATGGCAATCAAATCTTCCTTGATATCCGGATTTGCGTCAATGATATTGCCCCATGTGGCGAATGGGCCCTGAATATAAGCAACCTGTTTCTGAGCGAGCAGCGCAACCTGGTCCCCATAGGACACTTCGGTTGCTCCCGGAGGAACTTCACCATCGCGGTACATATCAACAAAGAATTTGAAAGCCGCGATCGATTCATCGGAGTCCAGATAGGTTTCGGTGTAATCATCATTGAAGTAGCGGCCGCCTCCTGCGAGGATCCAGCTCTGGAGCCACTGGAAGTTCGGATACATCCCGAAAGCGTACTGGTTCTTGGAAGGATCTGTCAGTTTGGCATTAGCTTCCTTCAATTCTTCGAAGGTCTTGGGAGGATTATTCACCGGATCCAGACCTGCTTCTTCCCACATGGCACGGTTCAGATAAAGAAGGAATGAGTCGCCTTCATGCGGAATTGCATAAGCATGCCCATCAGAAATCGCAGGACCGACAAGGAACTGGGCGAAATCTTCATAGAAAGCTTCAATACCGCCTTCGGCTTCCATGAACTGGTCCAGTTCTTCAAAGGCACCCATGCTGATCTCGGTCGGAACTTCGGTCACGTTGAAGCGGACAACATCCGGAGCTTCACCTGCACGAACCTGGTTATTGAATTTCTCAACACGTTCACTGTTGGTGACGGGTTCCAATTCAACTTTGATGTTAGGATGTGCTTCTTCGAAGGCATCGATGATTGCTTTCAATGCGGAAGCAGCCGGTTCTTCAGCCAAACGCCAGTCCTGAAAACGCAGGGTCACTACATCATCGGCATAAACGCTGGTAATACCGGTGAGAACGATCACTAACGCCAGAAGGCAAAATAACAAAGCATTTTTCTTCATAGTATGCTCCTTTCAAAAATCTCCCTTTTCAAGGAGTTTGCTCACAATTTATTTGAAAACATTCGGATTCCAGGTCTCACCGAACACACGGAGGAAGTTTCCGCCCATAATTTTTCGGATCTCTTCTTCACCGTAACCGCGTTCCGCAAGGCCCACCGCGATATTGGGAATACCTTCTTCACCCTCAAGTCCGATAGTCGTCCGCCAGCCGCCGTCAAGCAGATATCCACCAACATGCCAGCGTTCTTCTTCCCACCGCGTGAACCCGTGGAAAAGATCCGGTCCGATCCCCACATGGTCGATCCCAGCGACCTGGATCATATATTCCATCGCATCCAGATAATCGGACAAATCAGGGCGCACATCCCGTGGTTTTGTTGAACAGATCATCGGATGGCCGTTGATCCCGAGAACACCGCCGGATTCAGCGATCCCTTTGATGATCTCATCCGGCAGATTGCGGTGCCCGGAATTTTTACAAACCGCATACGGGTTGGAGTGGCTGCAGATCACCGGTTTATCCGTATACTTTAGCGCATCCTCCGCCGTCTTCCAACCGCAGTGTGAAAGATCAAGAGTCACACCGACCTGGTTCATCACCCGGATCATCTGCTGTCCGAAGCGGGTCAGGCCCATATCCGTCACTTCCTGACAGCCGTCACCGCAGGCAGTTCGGTTCATATATGTCAGCTGCATGATACGCAGCCCGAGTTTATACATGATCCAGAGGTTCGTCCAGTCCATACCGATCGGTGTCGCGGTCTGAAAACCGAAGATCATCCCGAATTTATGCTCTTTTTTGGCCCGGATAATATCATCAACGGATTCGACAAGCAGCATTTTGTCGTGATGAGCGATCAATGCGGCCATATAATTTTTGAAAAGCTCCATGGCACGGTTCCAGTCCTCATTATGTGCCGCAAGGGTAAAGACTGCCGCAGTCTGGTTCGTTTTTTCAAAAACGTCGAAAGCATAAGTTGTTCCGACCATTCCATTAATGACAATGGAATCGTTATAGATCCGTCTGGCTTCATCTTCTGATAACTTTGCCATAAATTCACTCCTCTTTCTTTCAGTTTTTCCGAACGGATTCCCGTTCGAATTCAACAACATTATGAATAATTTCTTTTGTTCTTCCATACAGCCGGCAATACTGGCTGTAATAGAAATCGTAAGTATCCCTGTTATCCGGATTCGGCAGCACCGGTACGGAATAATGAACCATTCTTTCAATACCTTCCGTTATGCCGGAAAAGACTCCGGCTCCGACACCGGCAAGGATCGCGGCTCCAAGCGCTCCGTGTTCTTTTTCCTCTACACGATAAACAGGCATCTGGATCACGTCCGCAAGGATCTGAATGCAGGAACAGCTTTTTGTAAGCCCGCCGCCGACTGTGATCCTTTTCAGCGGATAACCGGACGATGTGAGCTGGTCAAGGAATCTGCGTGTTCCGTAAGCAATACTTTCGTAGATCGCACGCAGGATATGAGCCGAAGAATGGTAGAGCGTCAGACCGGTTATAATGCCCCGTGAATCCTGGTCCGGGATCGTTCGGGACCCCTGAAAATGCTCCTGGATAAGCAGACCGTCACTGCCTGCAGGTATTTCAGCGACTTTCGATTCAAGAAAATCGTAATAATCGCTGTAAGCGATGCTGGATTTTTCAGAAAGCTGCTTGACCCACCACTGTGCAACGGCACCTGTTGATGTTTCACCGCCTCCGATCAGATACAACCCTTTCGTCAGCGCATCCGGCCGTCCCCTCAGATCGGGAACGAACCGGTCAAACTGGCACTGTAAAACAGTCGAAGTTCCATGGCTCATCCCGATCTCACCAACGTTGTAAGCTCCCAGCCCGATCATTCCTGCAGTAGAATCCATACCGCCCTGGATAACGAGCATATCCGCCGGCAGACCTGTCTGTGCCGCTGTTTCAGCAGAAATCGTTCCAACAGGTTCCCCCATAAAGCAAATCTTTTTTGGGAATTTTTCCCTGAGCTCAGCAATACCAAGTTCTTCGAGAAAGCCCTCCGGCCATCCGCCTGCCGGGATCGCATAATTCCATTTCGCGACCAGATGGTTATAGCTGATCGTAATTTTGCCGGTCAGCTTATAAGTGAAAAAATCTGTCTGTTCAAAAATATGTGCAGAAGCTTCAAGCGTTTGGGGTTCATTTTTCTTCAGCCACATTAATTTAGGCAGCATCCACTCTGAAGAAACATTCCCGCCCGCATAAGGGAGAACGGGGCTGCCGGTTTTATAAACGGTTTTAGCCTCCTTAACCGAACGGTGATCCATCCACATTAATGCCGGACGGACAGGAACACCGGAAGAATCAAGAAACACTGCCGTACAGGATGTACATCCATAGGACAGGGCAACAAATCTTCCTCCGGACAGTTCCGGAGCGGACGCGATCCGCCGTAATGCGGTAACCGCGGCATTCCACCATTCATCCGGTGACTGTTCCGCAAAGGACGGAGCCGGTTCGCGCATGCTGCAGAACGGGATCACTTCTTCAGCAAGGTGATTTCCGTTCGTGTCAAAAGCGCACACACGAAGGCTCTGGGTACCTACATCCATTCCCAAAAGAATATCCATTCGCTTTTCCTCACTGCAATCTTTCCGAAACGAAAATTGACAGACACTACAGGCAGGAACGGAAGATCTTCATGAACTCTTTTACACGCTGGGGATCGACAGGATTAAGCAGTTTCCCTTCAGTGCGCAGGCAGGTCGCAACGATCGTTCCGTCGCAGACTTCAAGAAGCTGCGGCAGGTTCTGGTGACTAGTCCCGGTCCCGACAACAAGCGGCATGTCCGGAGCTGTCTGTTTGACTTTTCTGAACATTTCGATATCTTTTGCCGGGAGCGTGAAGCCGTCCACCGGAATATGGGCCAGGATCGATTTTGCTTCCTCAGCGCCATCCCTGGCAACCAGGGGCTTACCGATAGGAGATGCTAAATTGTGAAAGAAATAAGGGAGTCTGGCGCCGAGATTTGCTCTCTCTCTGAAAACATTGGCGCCCTGATTTTCAATAATACCGTTATCGGTGACATAAACACCAGAGAACAACCCGCGAATAAATGAAGCCCCGGTCGCATGAGCGACACTGAAAGCGGCATGCACATCGACCAGTACATTGACACCGTACGGAATCGTGTTTTCCGCCATCACTTCACTGACGACCGCAGTGAAAGCAGCGATCCCTTCCTGCGGCATTCTAAACAGGTAAGGCATATCCGCTTCATTTGTGAACAAAAAGGACTGAACTCCGTTATCGGCCAGAATTTTTGCGTCACTTTTCGCCCTGGCGATGATTTTCTTCATCCCGCCTTCACGGTCATAGTAGGGGCTTCCGGGCAACGGAAGTGTATGAACCGCAGCTATGATATATTTCTCACTGCCCATCAAATCGCGAATCGTTTCTAACATGTCATTCTCCTTGTATCATGTTTGTAAAGGCAGATCGTTGAACAGCGTTCTGCCGTGTTCCATCATTTTTCTGGACGCCATTTCGCTGTTATGCTCCCGCAGCAGATCAATGATCTCTCTGTGCCCCTGCAGGGAAAGGCGCATGGTACCATGCTGATAAGAATTTCTGCGCAGCCTTGAAAGCTTCGCCCGGTCGTCAACAGAGTGTATGGTTTCGATCAAAAATTTATTTCCGCTGCTCCGGTTGATGATCTCATGGAACGCTTCATCAGCTTCCGCATATTTTTCGCCATCGTTTTGCTCAACGATTTTTTCCATCTCTGCGTACAGCGCTTCGAGCTTCGCGATCGCGTCATTTGATATTCTGGCTGCAGCCAGACCTGCGGCAAAGCTTTCAAGCCCCTGCCGGACTTCAAACACTTCAGTTGCTTCCTCCCAGGTGAACGCCCCCACATAAGCGCCTGAATTCGGAATGATCCGGATCAGTTTTTCCACAGCGAGCTGACGGAGAACTTCACGAATCGGAGTTCTGCTCACCTCGAAACGTGTGGCAAGGTCGATCTCACGAAGCGGCGTATCACTGGGAAGCGTTCCGCTGATGATTTCATTTTTCAATACAGAGTAGATATATTCTTGTTTTCTCATTGTATATTTATTGTATACAATTTGTATACTTTCTCCTATCCTATCATATTTTTCTGCAATAATCAATTACATATGTCTCAGAATTCTGTGACTTTCTTCTGGAAAATAAATACAATTTCATTTTTCAGCAGACTTTTTCTGAAACGTACACTTCTAATTGCTGCATCAACTGACATCCGGCAGAATCAGTTCCATTCCTTCCATACATCGGGAGCGTACCCAACTGTTGCCTGCCGGCCATTGCGGACGATTGGCTGCTTCAGAACCGTCTGGTTTTCAAGAACCTTTTGCAGACGGTTCTCCGGGACAAGATAACGGATCAGGGCCAAAAGTGCCTCGTCTCTGCAGGTCTTATCGATCATTGCATCAAGACTCCCCACCGCCTGGAGCACAGACTGAAATTCACCCCGGCTCAATCCTTTTTCCTTAAGATCAATAAACTGATACTTTATGCCCCGTTCCCTGAAAAAACGCTCCGCCTTACGGGTATCCGCGCTTTTCTTTGTTCCAAAAATCTGAATATTCATTTTCACCTTAATTCTGGCATGCTGTGTTCACGGCCACACGCACCGCACCGGGATTCGGCCGGATCAACAGGGGCACTTGAAAATCGATTTGCAGCCCCGCATCAAAAAATTATATAACGGTTTACCGCGCTTTTTTATCAATATTTCGATAATCGGCGTCAAACATCAATGGTGCGAAAATCAGGCAGCCCCGCTCGAAGACCTGATCCGCCTGTCCAACGCCCTGGTCTGCACCGGCACCGAAGGCTTCCTCTCCCGCGTCCTGTAAGCCTCCGACAAAGCGTGGGACCGTCCCCCTGTCCCACTTATTATTCCCATAACCCGAAATAATCGGGCATCGGGTAATCAGCCTCGTAATTTCTTGTGAGTTCCATGAATTTTTTGGCGGATGCTGTCAGAAATTTATCTTTATGAAAAATAATGTAGAAACTGCGCCGGAACACGAGTCCTTCGACATTGACTGTACAGATCAGGCCGCGTTTCAGTGCCGGCAGGATCATGCGGTGCGGAAGGACCGCGATCCCAAGACCGCTGATCACGGCATTTACCAGTGCGGTCGTGCTCATTGCTTCCCAGGCAGGAATGATATGCATTCCCGCATGTTCTGTCACACGATTGAAAACATCCCGGGTTCCGCTCCCCGGTTCCCGGAGCAGAAAACGCTGGTTTTTAAATTCCTCAATTGAAATCGTCTGTCCCTGCGTCCAGCCCCTCCCGACACCGCAGATAACGCTCATATGGTCTTCCATATACGCCTCAGACAAAACATCCGGGTGACGCGGTATTCCTTCGATCAAAGCAAAGTCCAGCTCATTTTCCATAATCCGTTCCTCGATCCGTTCACTCTGATCAATGACGACCCTGACATCGATTTCCGGACAAAGGTTCGCGAATGCTTTTACGTAGCTGGGTAAAAATTGTGCCCCGATCGTGATGCTGGCCCCGATGCGCAGGATCCCTTTCGAATCCCAATCCCGGAGTCCCGTCTCCATATCACTGAACAGATCCGTAATATGGATCGCATATTTCAGGAAATGCCGGCCCGCATCTGTAATTTTCAGCCTTTTTCCGATCCGGTCAAAAAGTCTGACCCCGTAGTAGTCCTCCAGTTCCTTAATGGCCAGACTGACTGCAGGCTGCGTCATATAAAGAACCGAGGCAGCTTTTGTCAGATTAAATCCGATTTCGCACACTGTGCGGAAAATGATCATATGACGAACTGTCATTCGGACGCTCCTTATATTGTTTTACTTATTTTATCTGTAAAATAATATTATTTCCATTATTTTCGGACCGGTGTTACAATGCTGCAGGTTCAAAATAAGGAAGGTAGTTGTATGTCGGTTGAATTCGAAAAATATAAAACGCTGTTCCTCTCAACATTCAAGCTGAGCGCCTGTACTTTTGGAGGCGGTTTCGTAATTATTCCGCTGATGCGGAAAAAGTTTGTGGAGGAACTGGGCTGGATCGAAGAAGAGGAGATGCTGGATCTTACAGCCATCGCCCAATCTTCTCCGGGCGCAATTGCAGTGAATGCCTCGATCCTCGTGGGATACCATGTTGCCGGGATCCCCGGAGCGCTGCTGACCGTATTGGGAACGATCATTCCGCCGCTGCTCATCATTTCAATAATTTCCATGTTTTACAAGGCATTTCGGGATAATGCCATCGTGAATATGGCAATGGACGGCATGCTCTGCGGTGTCGCTGCCGTTATTTTTGATGTCGTGATCAATATGTCCAAAACGGTTCTGAAACAAAAACGCATGTTGCCGGTCATGGTGATGATCTGCTCGTTTATCGCTGTCCGTTTTCTGTCCGTCAATATCATTATGATCATTCTGATCTGCGGGATCATCGGTGCATTTGACACAGTTTACCGGAACATGCAGCAGAAAGGACATGCAAGGATATGATCTTACTTGAATTATTCTGGAGCTTTTTCCAAATCGGCTTATTCAGCATTGGCGGAGGATACGCGGCAATTCCCCTGATCCAGGAACAGGTGGTTGACCGCCACGCCTGGCTGAGCATGCCGCAATTCGCGGATATCATGACGATCGCCGAAATGACGCCCGGCCCGATCGCCGTCAACTCCGCAACATTTGTCGGGATCCAAATCGCCGGAATTACCGGCGCGGTCGTCGCGACGGTCGGCTGTGTTTTTCCATCCTGCATCATCGTGATGACGCTTGCTTACGTCTATTACCGGTTCCGCGGGCTGAACATTGTTCAGGGCATCCTCTCCGGACTGCGGCCCGCTGTGATCGCGATGATCGCTTCCGCCGGGATCTCCCTCCTCATCATGGCAGTTTATAAGCAGAGAACGCTTCCCGCGGATCTGAGCAGTGCGGACCTGATTGCCTGTTTGATTTTTATCACGGGAATCACCATTCTGCGCAAATGGAAACCGAATCCGCTGTGGGTCATGGCCGGATCCGGTCTTGCCGGTGTGATTTTATATTCTGTTTTTTGAAAGAAGGCTCTCATGGTTTATACGATGAAATCCGGAATTCTTTATCAGGACCCGAACCATAACGTTCTGGCAAAAGTCAAAAGCTCCCTGACAGATTCCGTCAAAAAAATATTCGTTCCGGAAGGTGAAATGGTTCTCGAAACAAAGATCCGGACACTGGATCCTGAACATGCGCACTGCGGAGACGTCCGCTGGAAGGAATATGTGCTGGAAGATCAGGAAGGAAATATCATTGCGGAAGGGCTGCCGGAATACGCGGCAGGAGATGACCCGGACATGACCGGCTGGCCGATCTGCAGAATGCCGCGGGTGGACCACGCGAAAGTCGTGATCGGCGGAGGGGAATATACGCTCTGCATGGAGAATGAACAGAACTATATTGTTCTGGACGATTCCAATACCGAGGTCATCCGCATCGTTCATAAAGGAATCACGGGCGGATGGAAAATCGAAAACGACCGGGATTTTTCACCCGAAGTCCTCTGCGGAGTCTTCATCTTTTGCCGATATATCGAACAGGAAAACGAATTTATGATGGTTTGAGCCTCTTCCGGCCACAAAGAATGAGCCCAAAACTTTCAAAAGCAAACCCGCTGAACGGTCTTTCGTTCAGCGGGTTTGCTTTCGTTTTTTCCTCTCCGGGCAGTCAGTCCAGGTAGCCTTCTCTTGCTTTGATCCCGAAGCGCTGTTCCAGCAGGTGCATCTGTTCGTCGGTGATGGTGTTGATGCGCGGGAGGTGGGCGATCTTCATGTAGATCTCGGCAGCTTTTTCGGCTGTTTCGATCAGGCCGAAGGTCTCGTCCAGGTCCCTGCCGGCGCCGTAAATGCCGTGCTGCGCCCAGACCACCAGGCGGGCGGTCAGCATCTTTTCGGCGGTCGCTTCGCCGATCTCATTCGTCCCGCAGAGCATCCAGGGTAGCACGTTGACACCTTCCGGAAAGACCACGATGCATTCCGTGCACATCTGCCAGAGCGTGCGGGTAAAAGCGCGCTCATCCAGGTCATGGACATAGGTCATCGCCAGCAGATTGGACGGGTGGCAGTGCATCACCACGCGGTTGGCCGGATCGACCTTCAGCCGGGCAGCATGGCTCATCATATGCGCGGGAAATTCGCTGGTGCACTTTCCGCCGTCTGTGAAGCCCCACAGCAGTTCGGCCTGACGGCCCTGATCCGCGAGACGGACGAGGCCGAGGTTGACATCCGGGGCGTACTGCACATTTTTGAAATATTTCCCGGTACCCGTGACGAGAAAATACCGGCCGTCCAGTTCCGGAGCGGTGAATTCGGTCGGGATCGTGCGGATCACTTTGGCCGGGTCAATATATTCGCTCAATTCGTTTTCATCCAGCATCATGCTGATATTCCCGCCGTTGCGTTCGTCCCAGCCATGAGCATACATGTTCGTCGCGGTGAGGACGAATTCAACAAAAAACGGGGCTGCAGTGAGTTCTTTCATTTGCGGTTCCTCAAAACTTTTTCTTCATACGCCAGAACAACCGGCAGCCATTCCCCGTCCAGCGGTTTGCTGCAGCGCGCGCAGTATTCGTTCCAGACAGCCTCGAAGGGCATGGTCTTCAGCTCTTCCTGGGCCACCATCAGTTCCGTGAAACGGTCCTGATCCTGCAGCGATTTCAGTTCGGCATTCGGCTGGAGCAGGGCATAAAGCAGGGCTTTCTGGACGTTGCGGTACCCTACCGTCCAGGCAGCCAGACGGTTGATGGAGGCATCGAAGTAATCCAGCGCGATATTCACGCTGCCCTCCAGACCGCCGCAGCGGACGATCTCCCGGGCGATCTCCTTCGTCTCATCATCAAACAGCACCACGTGATCGCTGTCCCAGCGGATCGGTCGGGTGACGTGCAGCGCGATCTCCGGGAAAAATGCCAGCAGCGCCGGGATCTTGTCGCTCACGACTTCGGTCGGGTGATAGTGGCCGTTGTCCATCAGCGGAATGCATTTGTCCATGTTCATAGCCGCGTAGCTCAGGGCAAATTCCGCACTGCCGACGGTATAAGCCTCCACGCCGATCCCGAACACTTTGCTCTCGATGCACGGCTTGACTTTGCTGAAATCATAGGGTTCGCTCAGGATCGCATCGATCGACTCCCTATAACGGACGCGGGGGCCCATGCGGTCCGCGGGGATATCCTTGAATCCGTCTCCGGTCCAGATGTTCATCACGCATTTCTGTCCGAGTTCTTCCGCGAGGTATTCCGAGATGCGGATGCAGGCTTTCCCGTGATCGATCCAGAACCGGCGGATCTCTTCATTCGGAGAGGAAAGGGTCAGCGGGTCGCATTTCGGATGAGAGAAAAATGTCGGGTTGAAGTCACAGCCCAGACCGCGGGCTTTGCAGAATTCCGCCCATTTTGCGAAATGCTTCGGTTCCAGTTTGTCCCTGTCCGCCCATTCGCCGTCTTCGAAAATGGCATAGCTGGCGTGCAGGTTCATTTTCGGCGTACCGGGGATCAGGCTGAGGACCAGGTCCAGGTCCGCCATGAGTTCCTCCGGGGTCCGGGCCCTGCCCGGATAATTGCCGGTCGTCTGGATCCCGCCGGTCAGCGGTTTGTTCGGATCGGTATCGAATCCGCGGACATCGTCTCCCTGCCAGCAGTGAAGCGAGACCGGAACGGTCCTCAGCTTTTCGATCGCGGCATCCGTGTCTACTCCCAGCGCTGCATATCGTTCTTTCGCGTCGTTATAACTCATGGTTTGCCTCCATCTGTATCTTCAGGTTTCCCAAAGCGGTCGCTTCGATCGGCAGGGCGATCACTTCCTTCCCGACAGCTTCCGCGGTAAGTTCATTCAAAAAGCGGTTTTTCGCACCGCCGCCCACGATATAGAGCCTGCGATAATGCTCTCCGGTATTGTGTTCCAGTTCACGGACCGCGTCCCGGTAACTGAGGGCCAGACTGCGGTATGCGCAGCGGAAATAATCCGCGGCAGTCCGCGGTTTTTCCGGGAGCGCGTCATCAAAAGCCTGTTTCATGCTTACCGGCGACAGAAATGCCTGCGCGTTGGCATCGACCATTCCGTCAAAATCACTTTCGGAAGCCTCTGCGGTGATCTCCGGCCAGGGCTTATCCGGGCAGAGTTCATCCCGCAGACGGTTGACCAGCCACATCCCCATGATATTTTTCTGATAACGATTATAGCCGACACCGCCCTCATTGGAATAATTCGCTTTCCGGCTGTTTTCATCCGTGAGCGGCTTCATCGTCTTCACACCCAGAAGCGACCAGGTACCGGAGGAAATATACAGCTCATTGCCCTCCATCGGGATCCCCTCCACCGCACTGCCCGTATCATGGGTGGCGCAAAGCATGACCCGGATGCCTTTGTATTCCCCGATGACCGTTCCCGGCTGCTGCAGGGAATGGAAAAGCCGCTCCGGGAACCCCAGCGCGGAAAGGATATCCGGATCATATTCCCCGGTCTGAGCGCTCACCATGCCGCCGGTCGTGGCATTGGTATATTCATGGGACTTCACCCCGCACAGCCGGAACATCAGGTATTCCGGGATCATCAGGAAATCATCCGCTTTTTCCAGTCTGCCCGCAAGCTTATCCGCGTAAAGCTGATAGACCGTGTTGAACGGCTGGAACTGGATCCCGGTCCGCCGGTAAAGTTCCGCAAAGGGCATTTTTTCATGCACACGGGAAATGACAGCTTCCGTCCGGCTGTCCCGATATGCATAACAGGGAAGGACCGGAGCATCTCCGTTCAGCAGCACATAATCCACACCCCAGGTATCGATGGAAAGGCTTTCGATCATCGGGAACCCGTTCAGCGCTGCATCGATTCCGGCTCTGACATGAGCTTCCAGCGCTTTAATATCCCATGTGAGGCTTCCGTCCGTTTCCGTGACGCCGTTCGGGAAGCGGTATACTTCCCGGGTCCGAAGCGCTCCGTCCTCCATCCACCCGACGATATGCCTGCCGGAAGAAGCGCCGATATCGATCGCAAGATAGTATTTCATAGAACAGCCGTTAATTCAGAATCTGAAGCAGATCGGAGAATTTTCCCAGATGCAGGACCGCGCGTTCATCGTCCCGGGCATCGCCCATCGCCGCGCAGTCAAACCCGCCGGCCCCAGCCGCCTCTACCCCGGCATGCGCATCTTCGACGACCAGACAGTCCGCCGGGTCAAGGCCCAGCATCGCGGCAGCCTTCAGGAAGACCTCCGGATGCGGTTTGGAATGAGTGATGTTATTTCCGTCGGAAACCGCGTCAAAGAAATTTCCCAGTCCGATCCGTTCAAGGATAAAAGGCGTATTTTTGCTGGATGAACCGATCGCCAGTTTCAGACCGGCGGCCCGGAAGGTATTCAGCGTATTCCGCACATCATCGGAAAGGTCTTTTTCGGATATTTCCGCCAGCAGCCGGCGGTACATCTCATTCTTCTCCGCAGCCATCTGCAGTTTTTCTTCATCCGAATAGGTCTTTGTGCTCTTTTCGAGAATGATATCAACACAGGCCATCCGGCTCACACCGCGCAGCAGATTGTTGCGTTCCCGGTCAAAGGGAACGCCCAGTTTATCCGCGAGCGCTTTCCAGGCGAGATAATGCTGTTCGTCCGTAGAGCAGATCACGCCGTCAAGATCAAAAATAATGCCTTTGTATTTCATAAGATCACTCCAGAATCCCGCTCCGCAGGAACCATGAAGGCGTGCAGCTCCAGGCGTGACAGTAACTGTTGACGATCGGCGAGCCATACGGCGACTCATCCGGATTCGCCGGGTTGAACAGCTCCCAGAAAGTATCCGCGCCGGCCTTCACCATAGCGCCCCAATACTCCCGGATCACCTGAATTGCCTTCTGCCTGTTCCCGATTTTGCAGAGCGCTTCAACGTAATGATGCATCATGTAAGGAGTCACCATCGGAATGGCACCGGGTTCTTTACCGACGGATTCCAGACATTTGACAGCTTCCTCTCCGTCAATGATCCCGGCAAGGACTGCCCATACCTGAGACGCCCATGAAACCTGTCCGGCAGGCCCGCTCACAAAAAGCTGTTTTTCTTCGTTATACCGGCAGCGCCGCGCGGCTTCTCTGCGGAGCCTTATTTTTTCCTCAAGCGCAGGATCAGGGGAAAGCCGCAGCGCTGCTTCCGCGCAATAGATCCAGATCGCGTGTCCCGCGGTCTGTTTATTCAGTTCCAGCACCCAGTCCACGAAGCACTTTCTCGGATCATCAAAATCCCGGAGCATCTGCGTCTCCGGATCAAAAGCCTCCTCGGCAAGTTCCAGCTGCCGGAGCGCAACGGGCAGCAGGTCGTGAAGCGTTTCTTTATCCCCGCTTGCCGTGAAATAGTTCAGCAGCGTCGGGATAAAGAAAAGCGAATAATCGAACATAAATGTATCGTCCGCCTCGACCGCAGGTTCGGTAAACAGGCAGGCCGCGAGCCGGCCGTTTTCATCCGCTGTCCCGGCGAAGAGATACAGACAGCGCCGGACCAGATCAAAATTCCGGTACGTGACAGAATTCGTCAGGGCCTGCAGCCGCAGATCCCCCAGCCACAGACGTCGGTCGCGCTTCGGGCCATCCTCAAAGAAATCCTGCATACAGCTGCGGAGGGTGCGGAGCGAGACCTGATCGATCCGGGCATCTTCCGGTGTGAGCGGGATCTCTTCGACCGCCGCGTCATCCGCACCGGTCGTTGTCACGGCGGCAGCGTCTTCGATGACGAGCTGATATTTGGAAGAAAGCGCGAGAACATCGATCTTTACGAAACGGAAAGCGTAACGGCGCGGCAGGCTCACTTCCGCGGGGAGCACATCCACATGGATCGCTTCCTGCTGGATCCAGCCCTTGCTGATCCAGCCGTGATAATCCTGCGCGGACTCATTCAGCTCCCGTTCATTTTCGCAGAATTTGACCGCCAGCCAGGCCGGAGCATCCGGGTGGCTGCCCTGATACGACAGTTTCAGCGTGATCCTGCCGACGTAATGGTTCCCGAAATCCAGGATGACGCTCTCATTTTCGGTCAGGGCATGGTCCGGCATACCGGCGATCGGCCGGACGGTTTCCTTTCTCAGGACCGGTTTCAGGCTTTCAGCGGTTTCCAGCCAGTGTTTTTTCTCGTTTTCAAACATACGCATTCCTCAGTAACGCAGGTATTCTTTTCCGCAGAAAGGATCGGTCGGACTGACACCGCGGAAGCTGTCTTTTCCGGTCAGTTTTTCGGTCAGCGCATCCAGTGTTTCATCGTTATTGGAATAACAGTTGATATAGGTGCCGATCATGGGCACATCCACCAGATGATAGGGATTGGCAAGCGAAGCAAAAACGGTCGGGACTTCATGGACGAACCAGGGCACATTGTCCCCGTGTCCCCAGAAAGTGGACCAGTTGATGCGGTTCGTCGTTTTGTTGCTGGCATTTTCGACATTGCCGAGGTACAGGACCGCGTCGAAACGGTCCGTGAACGGCTTAACGCCGAACCGATAGGTGCTGAAATCTTCCGGCTGCCAGACGGTAACTTCAAAGCCCCTGTCCTCCAGTTTGCGCTTCATATATTCGGCGATATGAGCCTCTTTCGGGAACCCGCCGAGCACTTCCAGCAGCAGCCGCTTTGTTTTTTCGGGCCGCAGCGGCAGATTGCCTGCCGTATCCTTCACGAGCGTGACCGCCTCATCCGCACATTCCCGCGCCCAGCGGTGATGCTCCGCACAGCCGATACAGTCCATGGCCTCTTCCGACGGCATGCGCTGTTCGTTCAGTCCCAGCGCCGCCTTCATGGCCAGGATGCGGGTGACCGCTTCATCGACGCGTTCCCACGTCAGCAGACCGTTCCGGATGCCTTCCGCCATGTATTCAAAGTCCTCTTCCAGGCTCTTGTTGAACAGGAACATATCCGCTCCGGCCGCGATCGTCCGAGGAACGGCTTCACTGCGTCTGGCGGCGCAGTTGTAACCGACCATCGGGGTCGCGTCCGTGATGATCAGTCCGTTGAATCCGAGATGCTCCCGCAGCAGGCCGGTCATCAGTTCGGGGGACTGGCTGGCGGGGACCAGGGCTTTCGGGAGATCCGGATTTTGGCGGTACCGCCAGGCCGGGAAGTCAATGTGGCCGACCATAAAGGACATCGCACCGTCTTCGATCATCCCGCGGTAAATTTTGCCGTAAACGGCTTCCCATTCTTCCACGGACATCGTGTTGACACTGACCAGCAGGTGCTGATCGACTTCATCCACGCCATCACCGGGGAAGTGCTTCACGGAAACGGCGACGTGATTTTCATCCGCGCCGCGCTTGTAGGCTTTGCACATCGCCAGGATCCGCTCCGGATCACAGCCGTACGAACGGACATTGACGATCGGATTCCGCCAGTTCAGATCCGGATCACTGACCGGAGCAAAGGCGAAATTGCATCCGACGGCAGAGGCTTCTTTGCAGGAAACATATCCCATCCGGTAAGCATGCTCCGGGTCACCCGTGGCACCGATCGCCATCTGCTGGCCGAACATCGTGCCTTCTTCAATAAAGCCGGTGGAACCGAATTCCAGATTTGCCGCGCAGAGCAGCGGGATCCGGCTGTTGTCCTGCACGAACTGCAGCGCGGACCGGATCTCTCCGGCAGGAGCGGTCTTGAATAGCAGCCCGCCGATATGGAAGCGCAGCATCTCATAACGCAGATAGTTTTCATCGGCTGAGAAACCGATCGGGAAAAACAGCTGCCCGATCTTTTCCTCCTCCGTCATGGATGCGAGCGTACGCTGCACCCAGGCGATCTGAGCCTCATTCAGGTAAAAAGGATTCGCTTTGAGATCGATCATGCCGGGTTTTCCTTCTTCGCGCGGAATTTTCCGAGGATCGCGAACTCATTGTTCAGATAAATGAGGAACAGGACCAGCAGCAGGGCAGAAACGATGCTCTGAACCGATGAAGCCGTATCAAAGCGGGCGTAAGCCAGCGAGATCAGCGCCATGGACACGGCGCCGAGCAGGATCCCGACGCGTTTGTTGATGTAGCGTCCGATCCAGCCGCCGATGAACATCGGCAGGAACGCGGTGAACATGATCCCGATGGACCCGAAATTCAGGCTCATCTGCTGGGATCCGGTATTTGCCAGGCTGATGAAACCGACCATGCCCATCAGGGCGCCGCTGACCGCGTAACAGGCCAAGGCGTTCGGGACCTCACGGATGCCTGTCTCCACAGCGATCTTTTGTCCGCTGAGCAGTGCGCGGTAATCCGCACC
>CADBKS010000038.1 GCA_902795255.1 uncultured Chloroflexota bacterium | reverse complement strand
AGAAAAAACAGATCCCGATTACCATAGCGCGATCTGGGTGCCGGTGAAGAGAAAAGAGTAAGCAGATGCGAATAATTGGGGAAACGGATATTGATTATACTGGAATGATTTTAGCTGTCAGGTGCAGATAGATTGTTGTATCGACAAAATGAAAGTGTCTTCGCCAACGAAGGTTCATGCTAAAATAATAAGAGAAGAGAAACCTGTCAAGGCAGAGTACAACGGGAGGGTTTAAGCCCCGTCATTCCCGCACAAAGTAACTTTTTTTACAAAAGTTACTTTTTTTAATTACATTTGTCATATTTGTTTCTTTTCATAACCGGTTTTTTTTCTCCCCTATATTAAAGGACGGGATGGAAAAGCCCGTTTTTTGTTTAAAAGACTTTTCCGGAAAGGGGTTCTAAATGGATGTTTCAGATATTCGATATCTTCAGATCATCTATGTAATCATGGAAGAGAATGAGCCTGAAAGATATTCCATGTCACGCTATCATTTCCAAAGTCTCATTATTTCGATTGTCTGGTTGTGGATTTGCAATCCATAGCTATGATGAAGGGGATAATCTCTTCACCATAACAAGAACAAAATACGATGCTGAAAGCTAGGTATATGGTTCAGAACCTAGTATGTTGTGAAACATGTCGTAGAAGATTACGAGTTTTCTCTACAGAATGGTCCTGTAATTATAAAGATTACTCAGATGAAAGAGGACTTGAATGCAAGGATGACGGCAAACAAATTCAGGCTCCATTTCTTGATAACCTTGTTTCAAATTTTGTTCCGTCAATCAATCTGCCAAGGAATTGGATAGATCAAATTATCGCAAGAGGATCAGAAACTGATACCTGTCGTGAGCTAAAAGAACAGATAACGAGAGTCAGAAATCGAATGGAGCGGCGCCGTGATGCATATACTGTCTCCGGAGTTCACCAGAATTTTGAAAAATATGAACGTGACCAAAAAGCTGATCAGCAGCTGATTGATGAACTTACTCAAAAACTTCCCAAGGATTCGGTTGCAATTAATACCCAAATCACGTTAACAGCATCTCTTCTTGATTTGTTTATCATAACATCTCGTAAAATCAAGGCTTGCGGAGTAGAATAATCACCATGAATGAAGAAAAAAACTACAAAAAAACAAAACTTGCCTGCTATCTTGGTTTCGTCACACAGGCGATCGTAGCAAATTTTATTCCTTTGTTATTTCTAACGTTTTACAAGACCTATGACATTTCCTATGCTGATCTTGCATTGATCCCGCTGACATTTTTTCTGACGCAGCTGATCGTGGATTTTTTCTGCGCAAAATTTGTGGACCGGATCGGTTACAGGAAAAGCATCGTCATCTCACAGATCCTGGCCGGGGCCGGGCTGGTCATGCTCTCTTTTGTTCCGGACCTTTTTCCCCGTCCCTTTGAGGGAATTCTGCTTTGTGTGATCATTTACGCGATCGGCAGTGGATTGATCGAAGTGCTTTGCAGTCCAATCATCGAAGCCTGTCCGTTTGAAGGAAAAGCCGGTATGATGAGCCTGCTGCATTCATTCTATTGCTGGGGCGCCTTGGGTACGATCCTTCTGTCAACAGTCTTTTTCACGATATTCGGCACTGAAAACTGGCGCATATTGTCCTGCTTATGGGCTGTAATTCCGCTGTACAACATTACCAATTTTGCAGTCTGTCCGATTGAACCAATCGTCAATGAAGGCAAGAGTATGACCATCGGACAGCTGTTGAAAACGAAAATATTCTGGCTTTTTGTCGTGCTGATGGTGTGCGCGGGGGCATCTGAGCTATCCATGGCACAATGGGCTTCTGCTTTCGCGGAATCCGCGCTGGGGGTAACAAAGACCACCGGCGATTTGCTGGGCGCTTGTGGGTTTGCGGTATTCATGGGACTCAGCCGGGTATGGTACGGAAAATATGGTGAAAAAGTGGATTTGTCCGGCTTTATGATTGCTTCCGGTGTGCTGTGCCTGTGCAGTTACCTGTTGGCTGCGTTTGCCAAATGGCCTGTCATGGGTCTGATCGGCTGTATGCTGTGCGGTTTCTCTGTAGGTATTATGTGGCCCGGTTCCATCAGTATATCATCCGCAAAGCTCCCCAAGGGTGGTACGGCCTTATTCGCCTTTCTGGCTTTGGCAGGTGATTTAGGCGGCGCAGCCGGACCTGCTATTGTGGGAAGTGTATCTCACCTGATGGGGGAAAACATCCAGGCGGGAATCCTTGCGGGTATTTTCTTCCCGATCGTTTTGGTGCTGAGTGTAATGGCGGTCAAACGGCAGAACTGAGAACACAAAACAAAAAAGCAATAAACAAAAGGAAAAGGGCCTGAAATCCAAGCCCTTTTCTTTTTGTTTTGAATTATTTATTTTATATTCAGAGCTTCCGAACCAGAGCGGCCATCTCCTCTGTGCTGTCTTCCGCCTGCGGAAATTCACCGGTGTGTTCCCAAAATGCATGCCCCATACCTTTGTATTCAACAAAGCGGACGGGAATGCCGGCTTCTGCCAGTTTCTGCCCATAGAGTTCATCCTGAATGCGGAGGTAGTCATATTCTCCCACAGCAATGAAAGTGGGCGGGAAACAGCTGTAATCTTTCGCATCACCGATCGAAGCACGCGGATCATGGATCTGGCTCTCATTTTCTACATACAAAGCGGTAGTAAACGGAACCATGTTCCGGATGTCGTTGATCAATTCCATCTTGATCTCAACATCTTTCCGGAGATCATACTGATCCAGTGACCATCCGATCTCTTCTTCAGTGCGGTTGAATGCACCGGGATAGAGCAGCAACTGCAGCTTGATGAGCTTTTCTTCGTCCAGAACGCAGCAGGCAGCTGACAAATTTCCGCCGGCTGAGTCACCGGAAACAGCGATTTTTTCCGGATCAATACCCAGCTCTTCGGCATGGTCATGGACCCAGCGTACGGTCTGATAGCATTGGGTGACCTGATGTGGGAATTTGTGCTCCGGTGCCAGGTCATAATCGACACTGACGACTACCGCATCAGCTTTATCAGCCAGAGACTTGCAGGCATTTTCAATCACACGGGCTGTACCGCCAAAAAAACCACCGCCATGGATGTAGACCACAACCGGTTTCGGACTCTTGCCCTTTTGCGGTGTATAGATCAGGATCGGAAGATCTCCCGCACCGGTTGTGATTACCCGGATTTCGGTCGTGACATCATGGCTGAGGTCTACGCTGACACAGCCCATGGATGTGCGAATCGCATGAATCTCCGCTCCTGTCAGATGTGCCGGGTCTTTGATGTTTGGTCCGGTCGGTTTGACGCGGAACCAATGGGCTTCTCTCGGATCGACCGTTCCGGGTTCGGAACTTTCCGGAACCGGTTTCACGCAGATTTCCAAAGCGCCCTTGCGGATGAGTTCTCCCTTTTCCCTGAGAACCTTCAGGCATTCATCATAAAGCATAGCATCCCCCTTTATTTGTTCGAGCTGTACTTCCGCATGTCGATGGAGACGGCGATGATAATGATCAGGCCTTTGACAACCCACTGCCAATAGGAGGACAGACCGATAAAGGTCAGACCGTAATTGATCACGTTGAAAATGATCACACCCAGAAAAACACCGATCACGGAACCGACACCGCCGGTCATGGAACATCCTCCGACGATACAGGAAGCAATTGCGTCCATTTCATAGCCATTCCCGTAGGAGCTGTTGGCGGAACCGGTACGGGCAGCTTCCAGTGCACCGGCCAGACCGTAACAGGCACCGGCCAGAGCAAAGGTGATCATCTGGATTTTGAAGACGTTGATACCGGAGACACGGGCAGCTTCAGCATTGGAGCCAACGGAGAAAATCTCACGCCCGAGTGTGGTTTTTGTCAGCAGAACATGGACGATGATACACATTCCCAGCGCGAAGAACACGATGATCGGAATTCCGGCAATGTTTCCGGAACCGAGATTGGTGAAGTTCTTCAGAAAACCGCCCAGAGGCTGGGAATTGTTCGGTGGTTTGTTGCACAGCAGCAGGTTCGTGCCGTAAACGACCATCATCCAGCCCAGCGTTGCCAGAAAGGCCGGGACCTTCAGCTTGGAAACGGTAAAACCGTTGAGCAGACCTACGATCAGACCGACAAGGACCGCGGCGAAAATCGGAACGATCGGCGGTAATTCCGGCAGGTTCCAGAATTTGATATAATAGTCAGCTTTCTGGGCCAGAGATCCGGCAATCACAGCGGTCAGACCGACCGTACGTCCGCCCGAGAGGTCTGCCGACCCTGAAATCAGGATGAACAGACAACCCAGTGCCACAATGATACGGGTCGAACTCTGCATCAGAATGTCGCGCAGAACACGCCATGAGAAAAACTTCGGTGACATGCTGCCGATAACGATGACCATCAGGATCATGATGAAATAAAGCGCATAGTTCGACAGAATATTTTTGATATTGAATTTTTTAGTTTGCATCCGTTGTTACTCCGCTTTTTTGATAAGTACTTGCGAGGTACATCACCTTTTCGTCAGTAGCATCTTTCCCATCCAGAATACCGGACAGGTGCCCTTCACACATGACCGCGATCCGGTCAGACATGCCCAGCAGTTCGGGCATTTCCGAGCTGATCATGATCACGGCTTTCCCTTCCTGTGCCATTTGCTCCATCAGGCTGTAGATCTCATACTTGGCACCGACATCGATACCCCGTGTTGGTTCGTCCAGAATCAGGATTTGGGGTGTGAGGAGCATCCAGCGTGCAAGGACTGCCTTTTGCTGGTTTCCGCCGGAAAGATTTTGGATCTCAGCTTTCAGACTTGGTGTTTTGATCTCAAAGGTTTTTACGAACTGCTCTGCGTCTTTCTGACGTTTTTTGTTGTTCAGGAACAGGCCATTGGTGTAGCTGCTGTGATCGGCTGTCTGTTTGGCAACGGTCACGTTTTCCAATACGCTGATTTTCGGGAAGATCCCTGAAACGCGGCGTTCTTCCGTCAGCAGCGCCATGGAGTGGCGAATGGCATCTTCCGGAGAATTGATCTCGACCTTTTGCCCGTCGATCGTCACTTCACCCGAGGCCTTTTTGCGAAGCCCAAAGATGGTTTCGACCAGTTCTGTCCGCTGGGCACCGACCAGTCCGCCGATACCAAGAATTTCTCCTTTGTGGAGCGTGAAGCTGATATCTTTGAAGCTGTGCGGATTTGCGGATGTGAGGTGAGAAACCTCCATTTTTACCTCGCCCGGTTTGTGTTTTCTCGACGGGAAACGGTTGCTCATCTCTCGTCCGACCATGCGTTTGACAATGGTATCCATGTCCAGCTCACTTGCCGGCCAGTCACCGACAAGTTGTCCGTCGCGCATGATGGTGACATCATCGGAAATTCTCAAGATCTCATCGATCTTGTGCGAGATGTAGATGATGGAAACACCCTTTTGTGTCAGACGGGCGATCAGCTTAAAGAGCAGTTCCGTTTCTGTTTCTGTCAGTGAGGATGTGGGTTCATCCATGATGATGATCTTTGCATTAAAGGAGACGGAACGAGCGATTTCAATGAGCTGGCAGTGCGAAGTTGAAAGGTTCTGAACCTTCGTTTTCGGGTCAATGGGAATTTCAAGATCGTCCAACAGCTCTTTGGTCTGCTTATAGAGCTGTTTCCAGTCGACCCATTGTACGCCCAGCGTATTGTGATGAGGCAGACGGCCTACCCAGACGTTTTCCATGACGGTAAGTGCCCGCATCGGCTGCAGTTCCTGATGGATCATCGCGATACCGTTTTCCAGTGCATTGGCGGGACCGGAAAAAACGACCTTCTTTCCGTTGACAAAAATCTCTCCATTGTCAGGCTGGTAGATCCCGAAGGCACACTTCATCAGGGTCGATTTTCCTGCTCCGTTTTCGCCCATTAATGCATGGACTTTCCCGGGCTTTACCGCGAATGAGACGTTGTCCAATGCTTTTACGCCGGGAAAGGATTTGCTGATGTGTTTCAGTTCAAGAATATATCTGGAATCCTCCATCGGATTCTTCCTTTCCATTCAAGAAACAGCCGGGAACCAGGTCCCGGCTGTCAGTCATTGAATTAATTTGATTAGAAAGTTGGGTCGGTGATATCGTAGGCAGCTTCTTCGAGGTTATCCTTGGTGATGCCGACGTAGTTGATCCAGACACGATGGCCTTCCACTTCAACGCCTTCCATATCCAGTGTTTCAGTGGTAACTTCCTGACCGTTTTCGAGCAGCCACATGACTTTGTAGATGGCCTTACCGAGTTTGACAGGGTTGTTCAGTGCGGTGACCAGCATGGTTCCTTCTTCGACAGCTTCGCAGCCGACGACAGTGGCGTCAACACCGCAGACGGGGATGTAGGAAGCTTCATCCTGGAAGAAACCGCCGGCTTTCAGAGCTTCGATAGCACCGAGGGCCATATCGTCGTTGCAGGCGAAAACGACGTCAATGTCATCACCGTAGTTTGCCAGCAAAGCGGCAACCATTTCCTGAGCCTTACCGCGGTTGTATTCAGCAATCACTTCACCGCCGATGCGGTTGGTTTCGATGCCGGCTTCTTCACAGGCAGCGATGGAATATTCAGCACGAACCTGGGTGTCATAGTGCCAAGTGAAACCAAGCAGCATGATGTAGTCAAGTTTCCCGTTGCCGTTGCGGTCAGCTTCCGGATGGGAAGTCCAGTAATCAACGACGGCTTTCCCCATCATGGTACCGGACATTTCAGCACGGGAGGTGACGAGGTACAGGTTTTCGTAGTTTTCGAAATCTTCATCGGACGGGGAGTCGGTGTTGGCGAAGATCATGGTCACGCCTTCTTCTTTACCCTGTTCGCAGATCTCACTGATGCCGGCGGTGTTGATGTTGTTCAGCACGAGGTATTTTACGCCGTTGGTGTACATGTTGTTCAGATTGTTGGTCTGGGTGGCTGCATCATTCATGGAGTCGGCGTCGATGATCTCGATGGTGCCGTCAGCGGCAGCGGTGTTGAGCAGGGTCTGCCGGGCATTCTGAATGAATGTATCGGCAAAGTTGTACCAAATCACGCCGGCAACAGGAGCGTCATCAGCGAAAACGGCCGGAACAAGAGCCAGCATTGAAACGACAAGCAGGAATAATAATGCTTTTTTCATGGGTAATCCTTTACAATAGATTAAAATGCGATGATAATCGGTACGTCCGATTTCAACGCCCATATTTTAATTAGATATAGCTATCCTTTAAAGTGTATATATGCGGAAACATTTTGTGACAATCATCACTTTTTTACCGGCTGGACCGATGTCGACCTGAGCGATAAGGGCAGGGAAGAAGCGAAACAGGCCGGGATCATTTTGAAAAAAGAAGAATATGATTTTGATGTTTGTTACACATCCCGTCTGAAACGGGCGATCCACACGCTGAACATAGCGCTCGATGAAATGGATCGGACTTGGCTTCCGGTCATCAAAAGCTGGAAGCTCAATGAACGTCATTACGGCGCACTGCAGGGGCTGAACAAGGCAGAAACAGCCGAAAAATACGGTGAAGACCAGGTGAAGATCTGGCGCAGGTCTTTTGATGTCAAGCCTCCGGCGCTTACCCCGGACGATGAACGCAGCGCAGCCCGGCAGGCGATGTATCGCGATGTAGATCCGTCATTTCTGCCGATGCATGAAAGTCTGGAAACGACGATCAATCGAGTCATACCTTACTTTGAAGAAGTGATAAAAAAGGATATGCTCGCCGGGAAACGGGTGATCATCGCAGCGCACGGGAATTCTCTTCGTGCCCTCGTCAAATATTTTGACAACCTGAGCAAAGATGAGATCATAGGGGTCAACATTCCGACCGGCGTGCCGCTGGTTTATGAATTTGATCAGGATTTCAGCACAAAATCCCATTATTACCTTGGAGACCAGCAGGAAATCGCAGCAAAAATGCAAGCTGTTGTCAACCAGGGAAAGAAAAAATAGGGAACAGATGTCCGCAGGATTATCGGATCCTGCAGGTCATTTATCTCACCCTGGAAAACACGAAACTGGAACGGCAGCAGATGCCAGTTCCCACGTGCTTCAACCTGAATACGGGAAATGATCCATCCGGAAACCGGCTGCCTTTGTCAAAATCACATCTTTTGAGCGGTAACTGATTTCCGGACGATCATATATCCGGCAAAGGAAATCTATATTTTTCTTTACTGAAATATCTGATCCCGTGAGGATATTTCCGGATCAATTGGATAAAAACAGCAATATGGTTGCGGTGAATTACGAAATCTATGTCATAATTGTTGTAGGGGAAAAACTTTGATGTTTTTTCACCGGGGGTATTCTGTAAAGGAGGTGAAAATGCCACCAAAAACGCATAGCAGCAGTTCAAGCAGCAGTCGGAGCTCGTCTGGCAGCTTCCGCAGCAGCAGCCGCAGCTCGTCAAGCAGCTTCAGCAGCAGCCGGGGTTCAAGTTCCTTCGGGAGCAGAAGTTCGTCCGGTCCAAGTTCACACAGCCGGTCATCCTCGAGCTCATCGGGCGGATCATTCTTCTCCGGGTTTGGCAGTTCACGAAGCGATGGACCTTCCCGGCACAGTTCCTCGTCATACAGTTCGTCACCGCGGCGTGATAACGTCGAACAGGGCAGACGGAATCCGTCATACAATTATGATCCGATGCCGCGGACGCGTCCGCGTTATAATCAGCCGAGCTATGGATCTGCCGCCCTGCTTACCGCGTTGCTCTTCCGCGGTATGAATCATGACTACGTGTATTACGACAAACCTTATGAGGTCAACGGGAAAACCTATCAGCCGGGGTATTATGATGAAAACGGTACGCGGTATGATAACCTGATGATGAAGAACGCTGACGGATCCAATACGCTGATCCTCACCTGCGAATATTGCGGAACGACCACCAAACTGGATTGGAAAGAAGGTGATGTTCCTCACTGTTCCAAATGCGGTGCTCCGCTTGATGTAACGAAGGCACAAAAAGACAATATCAGCTCATCCGGCTCCTATAACGGTGCGGCCACAACTGAAACCACAACCGAAACAACAGCAAAGAAAAAGTCTTCCTGCCTGAAGTGGGTGCTGAGCGGTATGGGGCTGATCCTGCTGCTGTCGCTTTTCCGATCCTGTGGAAAAACGGGAAGCCCCCAGGTGGTCAGTGTCAGACCGACAAATACTGTACAGGCGATCCTGCCGACCGCACGCCCCACATCCACCCCGGCGGTTTCAGTTCCGGCAGGAGGAACGATTCGCTTAGGTCGAAACGCAGACGGCTCCTATTATCTCATCACAGACGGCTCCGCCGCGGACAAGATCCTGAAATGGGATGCAAATTCTGACAATTATTATGACCCGGAGACAGACACATATTTCTGGTATAACACCGATATTGAAAACCCTGTCTGGCAATATTGGGTCGAGGGAGTCTCGTCGGATTATGGCGACTATGGCTGGATGGAATACAACAACGGCAAATGGTATGTCGAAGTCAGTGACGGGAATTGGCGGGAATACACGGGCGATTCGTCCGGATTCTGGTATATCACAGACAAAAAGTCTGACAGTACGGGATCGGCTGCAACTTCTGCAATCCCGGCGGGGTCCGCGCTCCGCCTGAAACGAAAAGCGGACGGTACCTATATTGTGCTTGAAGGGAACCGTGGAAATGCCGATAAAGTGATCCCTTATGATCCGGAGACCGAAAGTTATTATGACAAGGAAACGGATACCTATATCTGGTACAACAGCGATGCCTCACAATGGCAATATTGGGTGGAAGGTCTTTCCTCCGACTACGGGGACGCCGGCTGGATGGAATATAACAACGGTCAGTGGTACATCGAAACCAAACCCGGCTCCTGGGTGAAGTACACGGATGATAACGGGACGCTCTGGTATATTGCCGAGTAGCTTTTTTCTCAATTATGATTTGATGAACCTTATTCTGTTTTTTCTGGCAAGGACATTTCCATGCGACTTACTAATCAGTCATATGGAAATGTCCCTGCCGGGTCGTTTATAACAAAGAATATTTTTCCAAAACAATTTTCGTGGCTTTGTACCAATCATTGATTCTTTTTACATTCTTTAGTTTCGGCTCCTTTTCCACGATTTCAACGAATATTTTGGAAAGACCGTCCCATTCCCGAATGTCGCCTTCCGGATAAAGCTGCCAATTCAGCTGCTCCAGTCTGTAATTATTTTTAACCATATTCCACTTCATGGAGGTTGTTATCCAGTTGGATAATTGATTCTTTCCACCAAGTGAAATCGGAATAATATGATCCATCGTCGGTTGGTAATACCAATATGCAATATGGCATTCTTCCATCTTCCAATGAGGATGATAGGGAAATTCCTTCGGAAGTTTTTCAGAAATAAGCCGAAGCAGCCCTGAATTAATCAGTCTTGTCCCGAAATAACGGTCAATGAATCCATCCTGGAAAAATTGCTCCATCTGCTGGACTTCGGTATACTTTCTTTCATCTTTTCTCATGTCGCTGCTTCTGACAGTTTGAATAAAAGGAGACCCTGTTTCCTTTAACTCGCCTGAAGCAAGTACAGGCGTTTCCGGAAATTCCAGGCTTTTCATTGGAATAAACGGATACTGCTCCTTAATAATGTCTCCGGCTTCTTCTGTTTTACCAGTCAGGATTAATTCTGCAGCGTGTTTCAAAAGACCTACATTTTTATCATTATTTTTCATAGCTCACACTCCCGTCAGTTGTTCATGTATACTCGTAAGCTATTTCAGTTGTTCAGGCACAAAGCAAGATACAGGTTGGCTTCGTTTTCTGTAAATCCATTTTCTTCGATCAGAGCTCTCAATATCAGAGAAAAATATATTTCATCAGGAGCATTAGCCAATCGCCGGGTTTCAGATGTCAAGGTGTAAATCGGACTGCCATCGGAATGGATCCCAAGTGCCTGAATTCTTCCATACCACTTGGGGCTTGATCCTTCCTGCTCCTGGATGTCCCTAAGCTGCTGACGTGTTACTTTGAACATACGCATGAAGGTCCTGCCGGAAACATTCGGATCGTAGAATGCTACTCCTTTATGGTTCCAGGTTCCGCTTTCATTGCCGAAATACATTTGCCCCGGGAACCATGCATGATCGTCCGCATCGGAGACAAGCTGGTTATTGGCACAGCCGGGGTATTCCCTGCCGTTTTCCTGACAAACACCGCCTTTGATATAGCAAAGGAAGCGTTCTTTGCTGAGGTTGGAACCGTACCCGGCGTACCACACTACATCTTCATCATTTTTGATCCAGGGTTCATTCATTGCTTCTCCTTCTGTTTCTCTCAAATAAACATACGCCCATGCTTGTTTTGATCCGGCGCCGCTTTCAACAGTTATGAGTTCACGCCGATACAGATAGCCTTCTCCTTCGTATTCATCCAGCTTGGAAATGGCGCAGTCACGGATAGCGTACAGCTCACCTTCCACCCAGGCCCCCTTTTTTACAGCGATCCCGGGATAGCTGCCCAGATCATATATCGCATAATTCTTCAGAATGGCTTTCCCCTTGAATTCACTCCCGGAAAGAAGATTCTCTGCACGACCGCTGCGCATCAGTGTTCCGTAGACAAACAGTAATTGCTGTGGTGCTGTAGACTTCAGCTTCTTCAGCAGCGGGATAGCCACGTCCTCATATGATTTATTGCTCCATACATCCCGCTCTTTCCTGGTGCAGAGGTCTTCTTCGATATATTTCACTGTTTCATCAAATACATTTTTGAATTTCACATTCAGCATCGGGTAAGTATTGAGGAATGCGCCCATATTGCAGTCAGCGAAGATGTTCATCGTATCGATCAGACCCTCTACAGCTTCATAACCATGTCCGCCAAGGCTTCCCCACAAACACCCATTGAGAGCATCACGCAATAGTGGGAAAATCCCGGAAATAGTTTTGACAGCGTTGTAGTGCTGCACAGCATAAACCATAAAGCCTGTTGCCAGATACGTCGGCTGACAGACAAATTCCTCACAACCGTCTGAAGGCATATCAGTAGGTTTACCCAATGCCCAGACAAGAGCATTCCCGTCTTTTCCGAAATTCTGCGGCTGCTCCATCAGTCGGCGTACATATGCGACAACATCCTCTTCCGGAACATTTCCCTTGATCAGTTCATTGAAATCTTGGCGGAGCTTCCTGACCTGCGGACCATAGGTCTTAGGAGCGTGCTTTTCGTCATACCGAATTCCATCCATAAAAGTGTTTTTCATGATTTAAATCTCCTTTATTTTTGTTTTTTCAATATTTTATAGAGAAAAAGGAGACCTGTCTAAGGGGGCTCAGCTTAAATTTTCTATCAAACGAGCTCTTCCGGTGTGTATGCACTTCGGATGTAATTTTCAGGTGTCAGCATCTTTTCACCTTCATCAGAGGTAATCTTGAAACGGGTGAAATCGTCAAATTCTCTGATGATTCGGCAATTATGGTAAATAACAGGCACATCTCCTTCTAAAGCTTGAACAAAACAGGTTTTACCATTCTTTATCGTGTCAACAATGACATCGTTATTTACGCTGCATTCGTATTCTGTATGAAAATGGTTGTCAGTTCTTTCCAGATTCTCATACCATGACAGATCCTCTGGCATCAGATCACTCAAAACATAATGGATCCTCTTTTTAGCATAATCCGACAGTTGCTCCCAAATATCCGCTGCGGCAGTCTGGGCATATTTTGCATAGTGACGGTTTTCACTCATTGCTTTCAGTCCCTTGAGCATAACTATTACCTGAGTTAGATTCGGTGTCAAAAAAAGTGGATGAGCGGTAGAAGCTGACGCAATTTTTCCTTTGCTGCGTTTTGTTTCATTAATTTTGAAAGTTTTTCCACATATTTGTATTGGATCAACTATCCCTCTTAGTTTGCTAAGATCACCTTGAATTGTTGTACTGCTTTGCCATAGCTCATCGTTCAATTCTGAAATCTTCCGTTCCGGATCATGCAAAAATTTTGCTATATACATAAGTCGTTCAAAGGAATTTGAGATGGGAATAGGCGGAAATTGAACATCAGATGAGATACCTTTCTCTTTGAGAAAATCGAGAAATGATTTATAGACCCTGATTGCAGCATCCTTATCTCTTGTATAGCCTTGAACAGAATTACGAATATTCACACTCAGACTGCCCGGATCCTCATATGCTGGTTGGTTTATAAAGGAATAATCTTGTTCCCCAATAAAAAGGTTATTCATGATTTCAGAATCGGGATTATATTTCCGCTTTTCTGCCATGAATTCATCTATATACTTTCTTGTAATTTTTTTTTCTATGGTGTATCCTTTCCGTACATTGTTTTTCTTTCGAAAAGACTGACTATTTTTGAGGCCGGAATTGTGTTATTTCTGGCAAAGAAGGAACTGATAGCCACTTATGTAATTATAAGACTTCATTGGATGCCCTGTTATTTGGATCAAGTACCTAAATTTAATTGCAAAATAAACTTTCAATGATGTAGCTTGTTGTAATCAGATCATGACCGGCTTTGGCGAAAAATATGAAGAATTTGGAAATGTTCCTCCCTCACTAGTTATTTGTGAGGAAATTCAAAATACAGAGTGCTTTGCTGATAACGCATTATCGATACATATTTCCACCCGGACAGGGATTGTGCTTCAGATAAAATTTCCAAATTATATTATGCATCTAACCCGAAATGAGTCATACACGGCATGGAATAATGATGAAATCCGTCAGGAAAATTATCTTATCATTTTCACAAGGTCAAGACTGATCGATGCTTATGATGATCTGATAATTCATTCAGAAGATTATTTGTGGCCGGGCAGAGGAACGCACTATGGTATTTCTACAGCCGATCACGTTATCGATGTACTCGCCGAAAGTACACCGATAATAACCCGGTTATAAACAGCATGCCGGGATAAAAAATAAGAACAGGGCGATCCAGAACATTCAAGGGGACGGGTTTCAATTTTGTGCCGCAGCGAGGTGATTCTCCCCGTCATTCCTGCCCGCTGCACTCAGGGTGTCTCCCCTTTTTTTTGTTTATTTGGTATCAATAAAACCGGTTCCATCCCAAGTTCAGACGGGGAGAAACCGGTTTTTGCTTTCCGGATCGGAAGTAATACTTTATGCGATGATTTTTTATAAAAACAGCAAACGGTTGTAAAAGAGCTGCTGCAAAACAGGTCGCAGCAGTCCCTGCGTCAACTGTTTTGCGGATCAGTTACGTCTGTGACCCTATAGCATGCTGTATCCTGCTGTTTTGCCTTATCCAGCTCAAAAGCAAGGATCTGGTCCAATAATCGGTCATGAAATTCAACATCTCTGTATTCCGAGAGCAATTGTTCGAAGCATCCGGATCTCCTTAGGATATCTGCCTTCATCAGCAGAAAAGTGCTGTCATTTTTTCTGGGGCCTGACAGTAATTCCGAAATGATCGGTATTGCCTTCTTTCTGCAAAGGGCAGCATTCTCCTGATCATTTTCATCATCGCAGGCCCATGCTGCATACAGTACCGCATCAAAGGCTCCGCTGAGAGAATGGTCCATCAGTTTGATCATGTAATATCTGTAAAACTTTTTAGCCAGTTCGGACTTGAAGTCAATACCTTCACAGGAAAGGTATTCGTCAGACTTCAGAAATGAGGGATCAATACCGCAGGGAGTGGAAACCTTATAGGAGATATATCCGCAATCCGGGCATTCCTGGTACCAATGTCCCATCGTATATCGTTTCATGGGAGCCGGACGGAGATCAAGATCCGGAGATCCGAATTGATTGGTGCTTGCAAGTACGGTGAATTCGTTGACGGCTCCGCAGACAGAGCATCTGTTGCTTTCCTTTGCAATTGTGGTCATTATCTACTCCTTTTACGACCTGTTTTGTGATTTCAATATACCAGTCTGTAACGATTTTTATCCATTTTTTTTGATCAGGAACACTCTGCTAAAAGAGCTTACTTTATTGAGCACATGGCAATCGGAAGTGAGAAACCTGCTCCGTATGGGGTGGGCGTCGCCCACGCCCTTCACGATGTGGAGCAGGAGCTGCGCTGCATGGCGCGGCCCGACTGCTCGTGAGTTGTCATAGGCTGCTTGCCGTGCCTGGTTGTAATGGCCGGGGCCGATCGGGCTGAGCTTCGCTCACCCGTCGGCCCCCTGCTTTGGAAGGTTCGGGCTTCGCCCGTTTTATATTCGAAGCAGGAGCTTCGCCCCCGGTTAATGTGACTGAGACGACATGTTTAATTATGTTCCACGGCTCTAAATGTGGCTCCCCCGTATTTTATGGCTTATCGGCTTTCATTTTCCTCGCATCCGGCCGATGATGTTGCCCCATTTCCCGTATTGTTTGTTTATATATCTGTGGTAAAAATCGCAGGGAAGCGGATGGCCGGTCTTTGCGATGAGATCCGCGGCGTATGCTGTCATATCGACCGTGAGGGATGTTTGTTCGTCGGTGCGGACATCGTCAATGGCAAGGATGCCGTCAGCGAGCATTCGCTCGAACCGCTGCTTCCCGAATGATGTTTTGCAGATCAGCACGTGAAGACAGGGTATCCCGGTGATCTGCTTTGGATATCGCGTTATCATTTTTTTATATTCCCGAGCGAAATTCCATGCTTTCTTCATGTTCCTTCCGCTCTTTACGGAGATGAAGCATATAACACCGGATCTCAGAGCGACGATATCGATCTCGTTTGTCTTTCCGGCCTGATTCCAGGTGAACAACAGATTCCGCTCCACATCATCAAATTCTCCGCGGTCCTTTGCTGCGGTAAATTCAGCGAAGATCTTCCGCTCATAGTTGATTCCTTTAGACCCTGCAGGAAAGGTTCGTTCCCAGGTTATCCCTTCGAGATCGAGCATCTTTGAAACAGCAGACTTGAGTGGGATCCAGGGCAGATGCTCCCGATAGATCGTCTGCCGGTCCCAGCTTTTTGACAGCAGACACAGCATGTGAGTGTGGGGATCGACGACCATAAGCGGTGCCAGAAAATAATTGGCCGTATGGTTCATGGCTAATTTTGCCTGCCTGTTATAACCGGAATAATAATTAAAGGCAACTTCTTCGTTCCGGCAGTATTCCCGTGCGACGATCCCGCTGATCACACCCCGGACTGACTGATAGTCTGCATCCTTTTCGATCCTGACAAAATGGATCGCTTCCTGCCAGGGTGTTCCTTCGCTGTCGGTATCATTTGCTTCCAGAAAGGCCAGAATCTGACGGGCAAGGCAAACAGATCGCTCATTGACGATTAGATATGCCCCGTCAAAAAGCCTTGTAAGCTGCAGCGGCATCAGGACCTGCAGCGGATCATTCCCAAGCAGACAAATCAGTTTCATATTTTTATCCTCTGCAGAATATTTTATCAGGATAAAGAATTTATTGAGTGGTAAATTTTGGACGCAGTCTTTTGATGCCCTGCTTTTCAAAAGCTTTTTCCGCCGGGCAGCTGCCCTTTGATCGGGCATGCCTCTCTGAGCCGCTTAGGGCTTTTGATCTGCTCTTCATCCACCCGGGTGAACAACCGGAAAATATATGGCCCCGGATCTGATTCAAAATCCGGCAGATCCGAGCCGACCGGTAAGTCCCCGTTATACACATGACCGCAGACATAACTGACAGACCACAGCGGTGTGATCACATGGGTTCGTTTGTTCCTCGTCTAAGAGCTCACTTTGATATGCAAACGGCGATCGGGAGAGAGCGTTTATAGAAGCGTAATGATTCCGGACCGGATATAGAAAAAATCCTTACCACATTTCAGAACAAATGTCAAGGGACAACATTGCCGGTTTATTTTTGCGTTTGGATACGGTAAACTGCTAATCAGAATGTTGGGTACCGCATTTTGATGTGGTATGAAAGACCGCTGAATACCGGCAGCCGGCAGATGACGAATGAAGAATGACGGGAGCGTAAACGATGACGAACGGTGAAAAAATTCTTGATGAGATGGGCGCGTTTGATGTGAACGCGGCTGCTTCTGTTCCCGATCGCGGAGCGGATGAGAATGAGCTGCCGTTTGAGTCGCTCTCTGATTACAGCATTGCGCCGCTGACTTTCGGCGAGACGGCGGAAATGGTCCGGAAGAGAACGGAGTTTTTCTTCAGCCTCTCCGTAAAATATAATCGTAAATCGGCCAAATATCTTGAAGTTCTTGGTTATCTGGAAAAAGGCGTGAAATATCTGGGCAGCTGCTGTCTGACGCTGGAAGTGCTTAAGCAGCAGAAAAAGGATCATCCAGAGATCGAGAATCTTTCGACGCACTGGCTTTACGGACTGGTGTCATTCAATGTCCGCAAGCTCGACAGGGCGGTGGATGAATTTATCAGCGGAAATCCGGAACTTCCCGGAAAATGGCTGGATATGCAGTTCCGTTTCCTGAGTCTGGCGGAGCGCCTGAAATCGACGGAGCGGAAGATCTATGAATGCAGCTTCAGCCACAGCAGCGGGCTTTCCTCCCGGACTGCGATAGAGGCGAACCTTTTCACGAAGAATGCATCCAACCGGGACTATGTACGCCGTCGTATCACGCCGCCGGTCTTTCGCGCCGGATCTTCTTTGCCGGTCCTGAAAAATGAAGTTCCCGCGGCTGACAGCTGCACCGGCAATAACCGCGCGGCTGAAATCACGGATGGTGTTCCGGAGGATGAAGCTGCAAATCTTCCTAAACGCTTACAGCAGCATGCACTTCCTGCGGCTGATCGTTCCGGGCGTGCGGATGGACCGGCTGAAGCGGCTGAGATCATCGAAAAGGAAAATAGCGAAGGCCGGAGCATCCTTGCTGAAACGGAAACCGGACATCTCCGGATCCACCGGAACGGTTCTGATGAAACCGGCAGGAAAAATCCGGAACGGATGAGCCCGGATGAGGAGATGATCGTGACTGAAACGAAGGGGACGATCTGGGAGACGGACGAACGTCAGAGAAAGATCGACCGGCTCGCTTCCATTCCGATTTGGAAAGTCCTGGAGCTGGGAGG
>CADBKS010000037.1 GCA_902795255.1 uncultured Chloroflexota bacterium | reverse complement strand
CGATTGGGCCGCGCCTTGCAGCGCAGCTCCTGCTCCGCATCTTAAAAGGCGTGGGCTTCGCCCACACCATACGGAGCAGGTTTCTCACTTTCGACTGCCTTGTGCTTATCAAAGTGAGCTCGTATAGTAGTAAAAAAAAATTATTTTTTACGAGAAAAAGCAACACGATTTTGCAAAAAATCAAGGCTTACCGGAGAAAATTTACTCAGTATGCCTGTGGAACAAGATGTTGTGGGTTCGAGCCCCACCAGCCTCCCACTTTTTATTTAAATCCCCTTTGTCAAACTTAGAAAAACACTGATGGAAAATTTGAAACATTGTCCGCTCTTTTCGGCGTTATAATTACCGTACAATTTTCTTTACCGGTGAGGAAAACATGGCCAGATTTGATGCACTTTTCTTTGATATGGATGGGACCCTTGTCGAAAGCAGATCCCTGGCGCGGGCAGCCTTCCATGAAGGCTTTGCCAAAGCAGGTTATGAAATCAGCCTGGATCCGTGGCCGTACAGCGGCCGGACCGATAATGATATTATTGAGGAGTTCCTGACGAACTTCGGACTGACGGGCGAGCGCAGGAAAAAAGCCAAGGAAGAGATCGTCGAATATATCCGGCAGAGTATTTTCCGCATGATCGAAGAAGGCGGCCTGAAAGCAAATCCCGGCGTGATCGAACTGATCGCCAAACTGAACGAGATCGGGCTTTATCCGGGACTCCTGACCGGAAATATGGAAGTGCTCGTGGAGCCGAAACTCCGTGCGGCGGGGATGAAGCGGGAAGATTTCCTCTACGGCGGCTTTGGTGATGACAGCACCTGCCGTGCCGACACCGCCCGCAAAGCGCTGCGTTCCGCTTCTGATTTTCTGGGGCATGAGGTCGATCCCGAACGCTGTCTGGTCATCGGGGATACACCGAATGATATCGCCTGTGCGCGCGCGGTCGGGGCCAAAGCGCTGGCCGTGGCCACGGGCAAGTTTACTGCCGAAGAGCTGCAGGCCTGTCAGCCGGATTTCTTCCTCCCGGACCTGGCGGACATTGACCGCTTCTTAGAGATCGCCGGGGCCTGACCGGAGTTTACGTGAAAAAGAAACCGGTGCGGAAGTCATTTCCGCACCGGTTTTTATTATGCCGTCAGCGTTTTGCTGCCCTTATTTGAATTCTTCCGAATAAAAATTGTAGAAATCCTGCACGTCCAGATAATTGTAGTAGACGTATTCCACATCCGAAGGCAGAATATTCATATCCTCAAAAGAGACCGTGTTCCACGCGCTGGAATCAACATCCGTGCGGGACGGGTAGCACCCCAGGCGGTTGACATAGGCGTTATACCCTCTGCCGGTGCCGTCTTCGCCGCCCATCATGTAAAGCATATAGAGGTGGGCGATCGCCGGGCTGTCACTCTTTGAGAACAGATAGATCATTTTCGCGCGGGAGAAACCGTTGAAATCGGACATGGACAGGACGATATCGACCTTCTGACCGAGTTCGAGCGCATCCCCGAGGTTTACGGTGCCGGTGAAACCGAGGACCGGATCTTCAGCGGTGGAGGCTGCTACGGCCGCGGTGATCTCGCTCGCGCTGGTGTTTTCAATATATTTGATCTGCAGATAGCGGTAGATCCATTCATAGCCGGCGTTGTTTTCCTCTACGCCTGCATCAGCCGGGTAGGTATATTCGATCGGTTCGCCGTATTTTTCTTCATAGGCTTTTTCCAGCACGTCCGCGTTTTTTACCAGGTTGGTCAGCATGGAAACAAAGTTCAGATTGGAGACCGGGTAGGAAGTGACGGTATAAACAGAGGTCCCGTCTTCCTTCATTTCCACGACGTCCCACCAGTTATTGATCGGAGAGCCATCCGGGAATGCTTCGGTGTTGTAAAACCATACATCGCCTTCAATGCTGAGCGGAAGCCCATACTGCGCGAATTCCGGAATGAGAGCGGCTTCAACAGCTTCCTGATAGTAAGCGGTCACGTAGCCTTTCTTGTACCAGTCCAGATAGAATTCGCCCGTGCCGTCGCTGGTGAGGATCACGTCGGCATAGGGTTCACCCTGAAATTCGAGCGGGATCTTTTCCGCAATGACGGCCGGTTTGTATTTTGTGCCTTCGGCCGGGATCCCCGGGAAATCTTCCATGAACTCGGCTACGGACTTGTTGACGGAGCCGGTTTCCGAGTAAACAACGAGGGATTTCCCTTCGGCGGCTTCTTTCAAAGCAGCTTCATACAGCTCATCCATGGTCATGGCAGCGTATTCGCTCTCATCACGGACCACGAGCGATTCCTGTGCTCCTGCGGCGGCTGTCAGTGCCAGAACCACGGCAAGAACCAGAACGACATTCAAAAGTTTTTTCATGATTTTTCTCCTTATTGTATAAAAATTCTTCGCAGAGTTTAACGCGGGCATCCTTTGCTTGGCGTTCTTCAGGTAAGGTCACTTTTGCGATCCGGTCCGCTAATCAGGATGTGCGTATACAAAAAATGCTGCTTCGCAGCGGAGAAAAAATCGGAGTATCAAACAGGATTATCAGAGTGTAAACGGATTTTTAAAGTGGATACTTGAATTAACAATCATTTTATTCTCATCAGTGTCAGTTGTAAACAAATTATTATCATGATATTCATCATATTTTTTGGGTTACGGGAATTACAGCGTATACAAATCGGTCACGCCGGGGGACTCTCTCCGGGAACCCGGCGCAGCCAATGCACCCGGCACTGTGTCGGGCGGATGCAGCTGACAGCATCTTTACATGAAAACATCGCTTCAATTAAACAGCCAACTCTATGGATGATGCCCCGGGATCTGATACCGGGACAAAAACGGATCACAGGACAGTACGGAGCTCCACCGCTCCGTACTGTCCTGTTGTATATTTCATGGTATCTTTCTTTCCGATGCCTTTTCGAACCGGAAAATTTATGCTGTCCGCCCGGGTGGGCCGGATGGAATCGGGCGGGGCTTACCTTAAAACGGCAGTTCGATATTGAATAATGTTGCGATGATCTCGGCTCCTTCGAGGATGACGAGGAGGATCACGCCGGGGTTCAGCCAGACGGTCTTCAGGACCTCATTCTGCGGAATGCATTCGGGCATGGACTCATCAAACACGATCCGCTTCTGTTTGATCCGGCGGATCAGGAGGATGAACCCCGCGATCGTCATGATCCCGAGGATGATCACGATCAGAACGATGAGGATGAACGCGATGACCGCGCGGTCCTCCTGATCCTGCTGAAGCATCGGGAGTACCAGCAGAATGAACGAGCTGGTGCCGTTCAGAAGCATATGCATGATCATGGTGTAAAGGACCTTCCCTGTCTTGCAGTATACATAGCCGAGGAACAGACCGACACATCCGGCGTAGAGGAACTGGGTCAGATTTCCGTGGAACAGTCCGAAGCATACTGCGGAGAAGATGATGGCGGTCTTTTCGCCGTAAGCTCTGGTCCTGTCCAGCATGAGCTTGCGGAAGATCAGTTCTTCCAGGATCGGCCCGATCACGACAGGGATCGCGATCGCCACCGGCAGCCTGGTGGACTCCATTTTCGCGATCAGATCCAGCTGGAATTCACCGCCCGCGGGAGCGGTTTTGGTGATCGCGAGCCCGATCTGGTTGAGCACGCTGGAGACGGCATACATCATCATGAAGATCTCCGCGAGCCTCCGGAAGCCCAGTTTTTCTTTCTGCCATTCCGCTTTCGGCATGGTCCTGACGGCCAGCCAGTAAAAGAGCAGATAAGCGATCTGCGGTACGTACATCAGCAGCAGAACTCCTGACGCACCGATCGCGTCAAAAGTCTTCTGCAGGTTCTCACCCGCAGCTGCCGGGGTCAAAATAAGACGAGAGACGAGGAATGTGCCAATGATCCCCGCGATCTGTGCAAAGCCGATGCGGGAAAATGTTTTCCGTGCGGTGTTTTCTTCCATTATGAATTTTTCCTTTCTGCTAAAAGAGCTCACTTTGTTAAACTTATGGCATTCGGAAGTGAGTACTTCGCACAAGGCGCGGCACAAACGTTCGTGTGTTTTCGTTAGCCGCTGGCCGCGCCCGGTTTGTTTAGCCGGGGGCACGGGCCGGCTAATGTGCCTGAGACGACAGATTGAATTATGTTACCACGGCTCTAAATGAAGTTCACATGTTTTTTACGGAGGTTACCTGTTCTGTGTGCAGTGATGACATGCCAGTACCCGGCGGATCCCGCATCTGCCGCAAAGATTTTCCTTGCGTACAGCAGTACTGAAATTATAAAACAAATCACCGACCCCGGGCAGTGGTACACCAGCACCTGATACAGGTGTACCAAATTTTGGTACACCTGTATCATACACCTGTATCAGGTGCTGGTGTACCACTTTGGCCATTGACAGGCGTTTTTGTTTCAGATATACTGAGTGTACGCCGTACCTGAGGAGATAATTATGCCTGTTCAGCCAAGACCTGTAAGTGAAATGGGGTATTATCACATTGCCCAGCGGGGAAATGGGAAACAGGTGATTTTTGAAGAGCCGGCTGATTATATTCATTTCCTTCAAAACCTGAAACAATACAGTGCAGACCATCGGATCATCATCAACGCATTTTGCCTGATGGAAAACCATTTTCACCTTTTGATCTGCGATGCCGGGCAAAATAAATCCCTGTTTATGAAAAGGCTGTCGGGGAATTACGCGATCTGGTTCAATAAAAAATATGAACGCAGCGGACACCTGTTTCAGAATCGCTATACCTGCCGCGCAATCGAAAGTGACGATGCGTTGTGTACAGTGTTCCGTTATATTCTGAATAATCCCCGGGATGCGGGACTTTGTTCTGCTGCGGATTATCAGTGGAGCAGTTACAGCCGATACGGACATCCGAATTCCTTTGTGGATACCACAATTCTGACGGAACTGATTGGGAGTTTTGAGGAATATGCGGCATATATTGACGCGAAATATGAAGATAACGATCAGAAGATGCCGGTATCGCCGCGGGACGATGAGTGGGCAAAAACGGTGATGCAGGAAACCCTGCATGTGAATTCGGGAACGGAGATACGAAGTTATTCCCGGAAAAGTCGTGATGATGCGGTCAGGCTTCTGTATGAAAAGGGTTTATCTATTCGCCAGATAGAACGGTTAACGGGAGTCAGCAAAGGTGTTATTCAGCGTGCGGTCAAACAGAAAAGTGGTACACCTGTATCAGGTGCCGGTGTACCAGAATGAATTTGTGATGGAGGGTCTGTTATGCGGAAAATTATTATCGATACGGATACCGGTTCGGATGATGCCGTGGCCGTGATGATGTGCCTTCGGGAGCCGTCCGTGGAGGTGCTTGCATTGACGACGGTGAGCGGGAATGTGCCTGTGGAACAGGCGACGCTGAACTGCCTGATGTCGGCGGAAATTGCCGTCGGGCCGGAGAATGTCCCGCCGGTCTATGTCGGTGCGGACCGGCCGCTGATGCGCAGCCGGGTCCATGCGCGGAACGTGCATGGGAATGACGGGATGTCCGACTGCGGCCTGATCCATCCCTCCGTAAAACCGGTGGAAGGTGTCTGTGCCTGCGACGCCATCATCGACCTGGTGCGGCAATACCCGGATGAGGTCGAGATCGCGGTGATCGGTCCGGTGACGAATCTGGCGCTGGCGATGATGAAAGCTCCGGAGACCATGAAGCACCTGAAATGCATCTGGACGATGGGGACCTGCGGGTTCGGCCGGGGCAATACCACACCGGTCAGCGAATTCAACGTTTATGCCGACGCGGAAGCCTACCGCGTGATGATGGACTTCGGCGTTCATGTTTATGTGGGCGGCTACGATCTCTGCACAAGTGAGGCGGCCTGGTTCGACGCGGACACGGAACGCCTGCTTGCAAGCGGGAAGGAAGCGGCGCGCTACGCGGTCCTGTGCAACGAAGCGCTGGCGCGTTTCTGCCTGGCGATCGGCGGACAGCGCCGGATCGACCTGCCGGATGCGGTCTCTCTGGCGCCGATGCTGTGGAGCGACCTGATCGTTACCGCCGTTCCGTGCGTTTCCCATGTCTGCACGGAACATAACGAGACCTACGGTCAGGTGATCTTTTATGACGGTGGGATGCTTGCCGGCATGGGCCCCGGTTTTGAGGCTGGATATTACGGCAAAAAGGAGCCGAACTGCACCGTCATCAGCAAAATCAACAACGCCCTTTACAAACAGCGTCTCGAAGCGCTCCTGACACAATAAGACGCAACAAATAAAAAAGGATCAGCGGGGCCGTACTCCGCTGATTTTTTTATTTCAGCCCGGGGCAGAACGCGCCTTTGTTTGTAATAAAAATGCTCCCTCCGGAACGGAAACTTTATGAAATGTGCGAAAATTCCAATCATCTTTTTTCATTTTTCACAGGAGTTGCTGATCTATGAATATGCCGCCGCTTCGGCAGGAGGCTGAAAAGCCGAAAGCCCCGAAAAACCTTAAAGAATATCCTGCATACCTTAAAGAATTATTCACCGGGTTCTTTTCCCGTCTGTTTTATATTTACGGCCTGGTGTGGGAGACGCGCCCGTGGATGCTCTTCGTGATGCTGTTTATGTCAGTCTTCAACGGTGTGATGCCGCTGCTGGGGGCTTATATCTCCCGGAATCTGATCAATGCCCTGATCGACGCGCAGAACCATGATTTCCGGACGATCCTGAACCTGCTGATCTTCCAGTTCGCCTATCTTTTCCTGCTGCGTCTGGTCACCTCCGTGGACAGCATGCTGACACGGACGTTCGGGGAGCTGGTGGTCCAGAAGATCCGGCAGAAGATCATGCACAAGTCCAATGAACTGGACCTGCAGTCTTTCGACCAGCCCGAATTCTATACCAAACTGGAGAACGCCAACCGGGAGGCCGGGCACCGTCCGCTGCAGATCGCGACGGCGACTTTCAGCATGATGAGCACGCTCATTTCCATGGTCAGCTTTATCGTGGTGCTGTGGGCGGTCAGTCCGGTTGCGCCGCTGGCGATCATCCTGGCGGCGATCCCTTCGGCGATCGTCAACTATATTTATAAGGGCAAAAACGCGGCTTATATGCGCCACCGTTCCACGGACCGGCGCAAGATGGACTACTATTCCGGACTGATGGTCGACAAGGATCAGGTCAAAGAGGTGCGCTTGTTCCGTCTGGGCCCGCTTTTCATGGAGCGCTTCAATCAGGTGTTTGAAAAATACTTCGCCGGGATGAAGGCGCTTATCTATTCGGAAGGCAAATGGAATATTGCCGCCACCGGGCTGATGAGCCTGGTCACCTGCGGGATCTTTATCTGGGTCGCCCGCAAGGTCTTTGCCGGGGAACTGACGGTGGGTGATTATACGCTTTATACCGGTGCGCTGAACAGTATCGGTTCCGGTGTTTCTTCGCTGATCACGACAACGGCTTCGATTTATGAGGGGACGCTGTTTATCGACAACATGATCGCTTTCATGAACGAGAAGAAAACGATCACGCCGCGGGTCGATCCGCCTGTTCCGGTGCGCCGCGGAGAACATGAGATCGAATACCGTCATGTCTATTTCCGCTATCCGGGAATGGATCATGATGTGCTGAAGGATATCAACCTGCATTTCCGTTCCGGTGAGTCGGTCGTCCTGGTCGGGCTGAACGGTGCCGGCAAGACGACGCTGCTCAAGCTGATGACGCGGCTGTATGATCCGACAGCGGGCGTGATCCTGCTGGACGGACGGGATATCCGGGATTACGATGTGGAACAGCTCTATGATATTTTCGGGACGATCTTCCAGGATTTCGGCCGTTACGCGGATACCGCGGAAATGAACATCGCTTACGGTCAGATCGACAAACCGCTGGATCCGGAAAAGGTACGGGAAGCTGCAGTCCAGGGCAATGCGGCGCCCTATATCGAAAAACTGGCGAAAGGGTACCAGACGCCGCTCATGCGCATTTTCGAACAGGACGGGGCGGAGCTTTCGGTCGGACAGTGGCAGAAGCTGGCGGTCTCCCGGGCGTTTTACAACGATTCGGATATCCTGATCCTGGACGAGCCGACGGCTTCGCTGGATCCGATCGCCGAGCAGGAGATCTTTTCCCAGTTCGACCGGCTGCGTGAAGGGAAGCTGACTTTCTATGTCAGCCACCGGCTCTCGAGCGCGACGACCGCGACGCAGATCGTTGTCCTCGAGAACGGGACGGTCGCGGAAGTCGGAACCCATGCCGAACTGATCGTGAAGGACGGGACTTATCACAAACTCTTCACCGTTCAGGCGGAACGCTACCGGACCGGCACCGAACAGGCTCCGGCGGCCTGAGACTGCTTTATTTAAAAAAAACAAAACCGCGCCTTAATTCCATTCGGGCGCGGTTTTGCATATGGTCATTTACACACAGAAATAACCCCTCCAGCCACGGACGGAATAATAGGAGTCCGCTCCGTTATGGAAGGTGAAAACAAGGCCGTAGCGTCTTTCGCAGAACAGCGCTCCTCCCTGTTTTCGGACACTCTCCGGGGCCGCGATCCAGCTGGAAGTCTTCAGGTCAAACTCGCCGAGTGTCTGCAGTGTACGGTAAAGGGATTCCGTCATCAGGGATACCCCTGTTTCCGCGGCCTGATGAACTGCACTGCCCGCCGGCGGATTTTTGATGCGCTTCTGCAGGGCTTCGTCATCATAACACAGGCTCCTTCTCCCTGACGGTGATTCTTTTGAGCAGTCGCAAAAAATCAGTCTGCCCGTTTCAGGGTCCCTTCCGATCGTGTCAGGTTCTCCGCCGCTTTCTTCCATACGGTTCAGGACCGCAAGTGCTTCCGGATTCTCCTGAAGTTTTTTTTCAACATCCTCCCATTTCAAATCGGGATGGCGCCGCATATTTGCCGAGAATCTGTTTTTCAGTATGTTGATCATGATCCGCCTCATCAGAAAAAAGCAGCTTCTGCTCCGGATTCAGAAAAGTTCCAGCTTCTGCCCGACGGCATAGAGTGTCCTGAGTGCATAAAGACTGCGGACGTCCCAGGCCTGCGGTGCCAGGTGGATGCCGTCCCGGGTCGGGTCGATGCCGCCGTTCGGCAGCGTCTGCGCGACAGCCCAGAAATTGTAAAACGGGATGTCGTACTCCCGCGCGACACGGGCGGTGGTCTCATTGATTCCCCAGTCCCCTTCGGCGTTGTCGGCTTTGGAAGACAAAATGGGCAGGATCCCGCGGCTGATCATCCGTTCCACAATATCGGTCAGATAGCCGTAATAAACATCCATCCCGACGCCCTGGTTCCAGTTGGAACCGAGGTTGACGAACATGATCGACGGGTTATTGACGCGGATCTCGCAGTCGAGCGCGTTTTCATACAGGTTGCATACGGACGGGTCGGACCAGATGCTGGTCAGTACGGAGGATGCGCTGATGCCGGCGTGGACGGAATAGCTGATCCGGTAGAACGAGCCCTGAAAGTAGTTGATGGCGGCCTGCAGCGGACGGTCCGTGTCGCTCAGTTCATACGCGCCGGTGTCGTAGATCCCCATAAAGACATCCGCCTCGGAGTGGCAGTCGCCGACACGGGAAAGATATTTCGGGTTGGTGCCGCGTTTCTCCACACCGTAACGGTAAATATCAGCGGCGTTGTCGGAGATCTCCGGAACGACCGGCCAGTCGCGCCAGTCTTCTGCGGGAAGTCGGCGGTCCGGGGTCGGAGCACCGGGCCCCGGTGTCCGGGTCGCGAACGGCTCGATATAGGGTGTGGCTGTGGGTTCCGGTGTATTGGTCGGAGCGGGGGTGGGGGAAGGCTGATCGATCTGCTCCGGTCCCGTGCGCATCTCCGGAGCCGTTGTGGCCGGTTCGGAGGTAGGCGCGGCGGTGGGTTCGGATGTCGCCGCTGCTGTAGGTGTGGCAGTCGGCAGCGGTGTGGCGGTCCAGTTTGCCCGGTCCGTTCCGCGGACGGATGCGGCGATCAGCGCGACTTCGGTCGCAAGCCGAGCGTCTTCAGCCCTTTCGGCCGCGTTGGAGCAGGCGCCGAGCAGCAGAAAAACCAGGAGGATCAGGCAGTTTTTTTTCGTGAGCTGTCTTTTCATATTAATGTGTGTTTCTCTCCGATTCAGAACAGTTCAAGTTTTTTCCCGACGTTATACAGTGTTTGCAGTGCGTAGTAATTCCGCCAGTTCCAGGCTTCAACAGAAAGGTGGACCCCGTCTTTTTCCGGGTCCAGCCCCTGGTTGGGAATGTACTGGGCAGCTGCCCAGAAATTGAAGAAGGGGATGTCAAACTCTCGGGCGACCTGCGCGGTGATCTCATTGATGCTGTTGTCGCCCTCGACATTATCCGCTTTGGAGGAGAGGATCGGCAGGATCCCGTGGTCCAGCAGGGTCTGTACGATTTCGGTAAGATAGGTGTAATACACGCTCGTATCCACCCCCAGGACCCAGTTGGTGCCGAGATTGACGAACATGACGGAAGGATTGTTGATGCGGATCTCGCACTCCAGCGCGTTTTCTCCCTGCGCACAGGCGCTGTGGTCTGCCCAGATGTCGGTCAGTACGGAGGCCGCGCTCATTCCAGCGTGAACGGAATAGGAAGTCTTGTCGAAGGATCCTTTGAAAAATTCGATCGCTGCCGTCAGATATTGGTCTTCATCGGCGAGGGAATAAAAATTCGTGTCGTAGATCCCCATAAAAACGCCGGGTTCGGAGTGGCAGTCCCCGATGCGGGAAAGATAATGCGGGTTGGTGCCCAGCTCTTTGACGCCGTACCAGTATATGTCGGCCGCGGTGTCGGAGATCTCCGGTACGATCGGCCACTGCCGCCAGTTCACGGCCATGGGACGGTAGTCCGGTGTGGGTGGTCCGGGCATCGGGGTCCTGGTCTGGAAATGCCCGGCGATGCGGGTCTCGACCGGGACCGGGGTCTCTTCTGTCTCCGGTGTCTGAGTGGGCGTGATGGCCTCCGGCGGCGTCAGTATGGCGTCCGGGTCGATGACGCTGCCCGGTTCCACAAACAGCGCCGCTGTCGGTGTGAGGCTCGGAACGGCACTCGGGGTGGCGGAAGGGAGGGGCGTTTCTGTCCGGGCGGCTTCCAGTGTTTCCTGAATGGAAGTCGACATCAGGCTGACCTCGGTGGCCAGGCGGGTATCGTCTTTCCGGTTTTGGGGAATATTGCATCCGCAAAGGAACAGGAGCGAAAGCGTCACGGACAGAAGGAATTTTTTCATAATAAGTATTTTACTACCATAAAAAGGGGGGGCTGCAGAATAATGCCGGCTGCGGCCGGGATGGTGCCCGTACGGGTTCATGATTTTCCGGCGTGCGGCATTTTCTGTGATATACTAAGCAACGACTGGACCCGCGCCGGGATCTTCTCGACGCGCGGAGACTGCCAAAAATATATTTTTAGGAGCAATGTCATGGCTTTAACAAAAGATGAAAAGGCGACTTTCGCCAAAGAATACGGCAAACACGAAGGCGATACCGGCTCTGCCGAAGTCCAGATCGCGATGCTGACCCAACGCATTAAGGATCTGACCGAACACCTTCGCACCAACAAGAAGGACGAAGCTTCCCGCCGCGGTATGTTCAAGATGGTCGGCCGCCGCCGCCGTCTGATGTCCTACCTGCGCCGCACGGACTACGCGTCTTTCGTTGCGCTCTGCGAGAAACTCGGCCTCCGCGTCCGCTGATTTCTCTTTTGGAACCACAGAGAGAGCAGAAATCATTTCTGCTCTCTCTTTGAGATTTTTCACGTTGGCCTCACATTCGGTCGGGCATTGAAAACAGAACATAACGCCGGCGCTCCGCTGAACGGGCAGCCGGGCTTCAGAACGGGCTTCGGGCCTTTTTCGCTTTTCCGGGCCTGAACCATATCGGGCGGAAAACGCCGGATACGGAAGATTATGTTTTGTTTTCAGTCCCTGACCACGTGAGAAGAAGGGACCGCCGCTGCGGTCCGAGACAGGATTTACTATGATGGAACCTAACGCAAAACAATTTATCACCGAAGTTGACGGCAAAACCGTCATTTTCGAAAGCGGTATGCTGGCCGGTCAGGCCGGCGGTGCCGTTACCGTCCGTGTCGGCGACTCTGTTGTATTCTCCGCCGCGACCATGGGTGCTGAACCGAAAGAAGGTCAGGACTTTTTCCCGCTGACCGTCGAATATGAAGAACGCCTCTATGCAGGCGGCCGCATTCCGGGCTCTTTCTTCCGCCGCGAAGGCCGTCCCGCCGGTGATGTCATTCTGACCTCCCGGCTGATCGACCGCCCGCTCCGCCCGCTTTTCTCCCAGGACATCCGCAACGAAGTGCAGGTGATCCTCTACAGCCTTTCTGCTGACTTCATCAACCCGCTGGATATCATTGCTATCAATGCGGCCTCCGCATCCCTGATGATCTCCGATATTCCGTGGGACGGCCCGGTGGGTGCAGTGCGTGTCGGCCGCGTCAACGGCAAACTGATCGCCAACCCGACCTATCAGGAAATGGAAGAATCCGACCTGGATCTGCGCATCGCGGGTACCGCCGATGCGATCCTGATGGTCGAAGCCGGCTCCAACATGATCTCCGAAGAAGACATGGTCGAAGCGCTGATTTTCGGTCAGCAGGCGATCCAGCCGCTGGTTGCCATTCAGAACGAAATGGCTGCCGCGATCGGCAAACCGAAGCGCGAAGTCCCGCGTTTCACCGTCGATCAGGAAGCGGTCGAGGAAGTTGTTGCCAAATACAGCGACACTATGGAAGACCTGATGAACGCCCCGCATACCAAGGCCGAACTTGCCGACCAGCTGAAGGATCTGAAAGCCCAGGCGATCGCTGAATTCTGCGGCGATGACGAAACCAAAAAAGCGGATTACGCTGAAGGTTTTGAAGAAGCTTACCGCCGTGTTGTCCGCAGCCGGATCCTGGACCGCCATCTGCGCCCGGACGGCCGCGGCCTGACCGAGATCCGCCCGATCTGGACCAAAGTCGATGTGATGCCCCGCCCGCATGGTACCGGCCTGTTCACCCGCGGTGAGACCCAGGTGCTGACTTTCGCAACACTCGGTACCCCCCGGGACGCTCAAGAGATCGACACCCTTTCTCCGATCGACAACAAGCGCTATATGCACCATTACAATTTCCCGCCGTTCTGCACCGGTGAGTGCAAACGTGTCGGCGGACAGAGCCGCCGCGAGATCGGTCACGGTGCGCTGGCTGAACGTGCCCTGGTCCCGGTCATTCCGTCCGAGGAAGAATTCCCGTACACGATCCGTCTGGTTTCCGAAGTGATGAGCTCCAACGGTTCCTCCTCCATGGGTTCCGTCTGCGGTTCCACACTGGCCCTGATGGATGCCGGTGTGCCGATCAAGGCTCCTGTGACGGGTATCGCCATGGGCCTGATCAAGGAAGGCGACAAATATGTGATCCTGACCGACATTCAGGGTGCTGAAGACCATCTCGGCGATATGGACTTCAAGGTCGCCGGTACCGAACAGGGGATCACCGCCCTGCAGATGGATATCAAGATCAAGGGCATCACCCCGCAGATCATGCGCGAAGCGCTGGCGCAGGCTCATGAAGCCCGTCATTTCATCCTCGGCAAGATCCTTGAGGCGATCCCGGCTCCGCGTCCGGAACTGAAGCCGCACGTCCCGCGCATCGTCACCGTCCAGATCCCGGTCGATAAGATCGGTGCGATCATCGGCCCGGGCGGGAAGAACATCCGCGCGCTGCAGGAAGAAACCAACACCAAGATCGATGTTGAAGAATCCGGCCTGATCTATATTTCCGCCACCAACGCCGCGGATTCCGACGCTGCCCGTGACCAGATCATGGGCCTGATCGAGACCCCGGTCCTCGGCAATATTTATACCGGCAAGGTTGTCCGCATCACCGATTTCGGCGCTTTCGTCGAGATCCTGCCGAACGTTGACGGTATGGTCCATATCTCCCAGCTGGACAGCGAACGTGTTTCCAAGGTCGAGGATGTGGTCGCTCTCGGTGATGAACTGACCGTGATGGTGACCGGCATCGAAAACGGGAAGGTCCGCCTTTCCCGCCAGGCAGTGCTTGAAGGATGGACGCTGGAAGAAGCCCAGGCTGCCGACAGCAAGAAGTCTGCCTCCGGAGCCAAGTCCGGCGGAAACGGAAACCGCCGCAGCGGTAACGGAAACGGCGGCAGCCGGTCCAACGGCAGCCGCGGCAATAACAACCGCCACTGAGACCGTATATAAATAAATGAAATAAAACAGGGCCTTCGGGTCCTGTTTTTTTATCGCTGCAGCGGACGTTCCTGTTTTCTGCCTGCCTGATTTGCCACACGGATTCCACATTTCTCTAAGTTTCAACTAAGGAACGTTTCCTATAATAAAAGTAACAATAAGAAAAAAACATCCGGCTGATCAAAGAAAGTCAGGATGTGAAGAAACAAGGAGAAAACAAAATCATGAAAAAGTCAACAATCATCGTAACAGCTTTCTGCCTGGCAGCGGCTCTCTCCGCTCCGGCAGGCATGGCATATGCGGATGTAAATCAGAACACACTCAGTGAACAGTACGCTGCCCAGATGGGCGGCTGGCAGATGGGTATGCAGGGAGGCGGTCAGATGGGCCGCGGCGGCCAGATGGGCATGCAGGGCGGCGGCATGATGGGAGGCGGTATGATGGGCGGAGCCCAGAATATCTCCGAAACCCCGGGTGAAGTCGTCTTCAGCAGCGCGGTCAATACCGCCGCGGACCTGGAAGCGGATACTGAAAACGCGCAGCTCATCACGATGTCCGGCACCAACAGTCAGGTCGAGATCAGTGAAGCGGGCACATACATTATCACCGGCAGCTGCTCCGACGGGAATATCGTGGTGAAAAAAGGTACGTCCGGTGTGGTCCTTATCCTGCAGGATCTGGATCTGACCAGTACGACCGGTGCCGCGGTCTCTGTCAACAAGGAAGCTTCCGCAAAGATCATTATCTCCGGGACCGTTACGCTGACGGATGCCGAAAATCCGGCGGACGAGACCTCATCCGATGCCGAAGTCGCCGATGCTTATGACGGCGCGGTGATCAAAGCCAAGGCCAACAGCTCCCTGTACCTGACCGGCGACGGTACGCTGAACCTCAACGGTACGGCGAAAAACGGGATCAAGGGCGGGGATGATTCCAGTGTGATCATCGACAGTCTGACGCTGAATATCGCGGCCTCCAATGACGCGGTCAACGCGAATTACGATCTGACGATCCTGAGCGGGAACATAACGATCTATGCCACGGACGATGCGCTGCATGCCGAACATATCCTGACACTCGGCTCTGAAGACGGGACCGGTCCGACGGTCAATATCGTCAGCTGCTCCGAAGGTCTGGAAGCAACGGTCGTCAATATCCTAGGCGGCGATATCACGGTCAGCTCCTCCGATGACGCGATCAACGCTGCCAATAAGGACGGCCTGTATAAAGATGAGCTGACGTACTCTCTCAACCAGCTCGGCGGAACGGTGACGGTCAACAGCAATGGCGACGGATATGACTCCAACGGAAATATCAACCTGATCGCCGGTACAGCCGTGATCAGCAGCAGATACAACGGCGGTGAGGCCGGGGTCGATTACGATGGCCAGTACTACTGCTCGGAAAGCTTCCAGCTTAACAACAACAGCGGGATCTCCGGCCCGGATAACATGGGCGGCGGCATGATGGGCGGCAACGGAGGCCGGGGCGGAAACCGGCACCCGTAGATCCAAAGCCTGATTCTGAAAAAAAACTGCGGCCCCGCGGGCCGCAGTTTTTATGATACTTTTTTTCCTTTATGCCCATTGACAATGTTTTTTGAACGTGCTACCATTTGAAAATTCATTTATTCGTAAGATGGCTTTGACCGGTCCGGACGTGATCTTTATCAGCGGCAGATGCAATAGCAGACATACAGCAAGGAAGCATGCCGTGCCGGCTCATATCATTTTGCAGAACACATTGATCGCCGTGTCGGGGCTTCCGCTGAGGAGAAACTTTTGACCGCTGAAAAAGGATCCCGTTCGCGGATCCGTGCCCGGAAGGAGTAATGATTTGAGAAAAACTGGGGCTGAAATTATAATGGAATGTTTGCTGGAGCAGAAAGTCAATGTGGTTTTTGGCTACCCCGGCGGAACGATCCTGAATGTATATGACGCGTTATATAAGTATTCCGGAAAGATCAAACATTATCTTACCGCTCATGAACAGGGCGCGGCCCACGCGGCGGACGGTTACGCGCGCAGCACGGGAAAAGTCGGTGTCGCTTTCGCGACTTCCGGTCCCGGCGCCACGAACCTGACCACGGGGATCGCTACGGCCTATATGGATTCCTCGCCGGTGGTTTTCATCACCTGCAACGTTTCCGACGGACTGATCGGCAAGGATTCATTCCAGGAAGTGGATATTACCGGGATCACGCTCCCGATCACCAAGAGCAACTTCCTGGTCAGTGATGTGAACAAACTTGCGGACACCATCCGCGCGGCGTTCGCGATCGCCCGCAGCGGCCGTCCGGGTCCGGTGCTCATTGATATTCTCAAAAACGTGACGGCGGAAACCGCCGAATACAAATTTATCTCACGGCGCCATCACAGGGAAAGCGGCAAGCTGAAGGAACTGATCGACCGTTCCACGATCGATTTCCAGACCCCCTCGATCGACGAAGGGGATATCGACAAGCTTGTGGAAATGATCAATGAATCCAAAAAACCACTGCTGATCTGCGGGGGCGGTGTGGTGCGCAGCCGCTGCGATAAGGAATTCCAGAAGTTCGCCGAGCTGATCGACTCCCCGACGGCCGTGACCGTGATGGGAGGCGGCGGTATCTGCGGCCGGAACCCGCTGGTGACCGGCATGATCGGCATGCACGGGTCCCAGGCTTCCAATATTGCCTGCAACGAATGCGATCTGCTGATCGCGGTCGGGTGCCGTTTCTCGGACCGTGTTGCGCTGGATCCGAAAAGCTTTGCAAAGCAGGCGAAGATCGTCCATATTGACGTCGACCGCTCTGAGATCAATAAAAACGTCCGGACAGACCATCACATTGTCGGTTATGCAAAAGACGTGCTGACGATGCTGAATGCCCGGCTGAAGCAGCAGGATCACACCGAATGGAAGAAGTTCGTATTTTCCTATCCGGTCGAGACGGAGTATGAAGACGGCGGCCAGACGCTGAACCCGAAACAGATCCTTTCCACGATCGCGAAGATCTGCCCGCAGGATACGGTGGTCGCGACAGATGTCGGCCAGCACCAGATGTGGGCGATTCAGCATTTCCATTTTGATTACTCCGGCCAGCTGCTGACCTCCGGCGGTTTCGGCACCATGGGCTTCGGCCTGGGGGCCGCGATCGGGGCGCAGGTCGGCAATCCGGACAAGACCGTGATCCACATCACCGGCGACGGCAGCTTCCGTATGAACTGCAACGAGCTGGCGACGGAACAGTATTACAAACTCCCGATCATTACTTTTATTTTTGACAATAAGACGCTGGGTATGGTGCGGCAGTGGCAGAACCTGATCTATGATCAGCATTACTCCGAAACGACACTGGACCGCGGGCCGGACTTTGTCAAACTTGCCGAAGCGTACGGTCTGCACGGACGCAGGGTCAACAACCAGAAGGATCTCTGTGCCGCGATCGAGGAAGCCCTCGCGTCCAAAGAGGGGTTTGTGATCGACTGCATCATCGATATTGATGAAACGGTCCGCCCGATGGTCAAAGCCGGCGACCATATCGCCAATTTCCTGTTGAATTAGGAGGAGAGAACATGGAACTGATCGATCCCGTAAAACTGCAGACGCTTGCCGTCCTGGTGGACAATGAAGCCGGCGTGCTCTCCCAGGTCTCCCGCCTGTTCTCCCGGAAGGGCTACAATATCGAATCACTGGTCGTGGGCACCACCGAAAATCCGAAGATCTCCCGTATCACGATCGACGTGCTGGCCGACGAGGCGCACATCACGCTGGTTTCCAACCAGCTCCGGAAGCTGCTGCCGGTCCATTCCGTCAAGCGGCTGACGCCGGAGACCTCGATCCAGCGCGAACTGATGCTCATCAAGGTCCGGACCGAAGACGGAGCGGTCCGCAATGATGTGATCCAGCTGGCGAACGTTTTCCGCGCCCAGATCATCGACGTATCCATTGAAACACTGACACTCGCGGTCATCGGGGATTCCGACAAGATCTCCGCGATCGAGAAAATATTAAATGAATTTCACATTCTGGAAATCGCCCGTACCGGCGGTATCGCTCTTGAACGCGGTAAGGCTACGATCCATGATGAAACCAAAGAAAGAGGAGAATTCTATTATGGCAAAAATGTATTATGAAAAAGACTGCAATCTCGAAGTCCTGAACGGCAAAACGATTGCGATCATTGGTTACGGTTCACAGGGTCACGCACACGCGCTCAACCTCCGCGATTCCGGATGTAAAGTTATCGTCGGCCTCCGCAAGGGCGGGAAATCCTGGCCGGTCGCTGAAAAAGACGGTTTCGAAGTCTATACGGTTTCCGAAGCCGCGGAAAAAGCCGACATCGTCATGATGCTCATCAATGATGAAGTCCAGGCCGATGTTTACAACAGCCAGATCGCCCCGTATATGACCGAAGGCAAAGCCATCGCCTTCGCGCACGGCTTCAACATCCGCTACAAGCGGATCGTCCCGCCGGCGGATGTGGACGTTTTCATGGCCGCGCCGAAGGGCCCGGGCCACACCGTCCGCAGCACCTATGTTGCCGGAAAGGGCGTTCCCTGCCTGGTCGCTGTCGAACAGGATGCCACCGGCAAGGCCTATGATATCGCCCTGGCTTACATCGCCGGGATCGGCGGAGCCCGTGCGGGGATCCTGGAGACCACGATGGATGAAGAGACCGAGACCGACCTGTTCGGTGAACAGACTGTTCTGTGCGGCGGCGTCGTTGACCTGATGCGCTGCGGTTTCGAAGTCCTGGTGGAAGCCGGCTATAAGCCCGAAAATGCCTATTTCGAATGCATCCATGAAATGAAGCTCATCATCGACCTGGTCAACAAGGGCGGTATTGCCGCGATGAACTACTCCATCTCCGACACGGCCGAATACGGCGAATACGTTTCCGGTCCGCGTGTGCTGCCGGCCGAACAGGTCAAGGAGAACATGCGTGCTGTCCTGAAGGACATCCAGGACGGAACCTTTGCCGGCAAATGGATCGCCGAAAACAAGAACGGCCGCACCTTCTTCAATTCCAAGCGCGCCCAGCTGGCCAAGCATCCGATGGAGATCGTCGGGAAACAGCTGCGCGAACAGATGCTGTGGAAAAACGACTCCGATCTGGATACGGCGTCGAACTAAAGCCGGTGCCCCGTCCTCAGGGACGGTAAGAAGGAAAGCTTATGAATTCAGATCAAATCAAAATCGGTGTGGACCGCGCTCCGAACCGCAGCCTGCTTTATGCGCTGGGGCTCACGGAAGAGGAACTGAACCGTCCGATCATCGGCATCGTCAGCTCCTATAACGAGATCGTTCCGGGCCATATGCACCTGGATAAGATCGCTGAAGCCGTGAAAGCCGGCGTGCGTGCCGCGGGCGGGACGCCGATCCTTTTCCCCGCAATCGCTGTCTGCGACGGGATCGCGATGGGCCATATCGGCATGAAATATTCCCTGGTGACCCGCGACCTCATCGCCGACTCTACGGAAGCGATGGCGATCGCGCATCAGTTTGACGGACTGGTGATGGTCCCGAACTGCGACAAAAATGTGCCGGGGCTCCTGATGGCCGCGGCCCGCATCAATATCCCGACGATCTTCTGTTCCGGCGGCCCGATGCTTGCCGGACGTCTGCCGGACGGCCGCCGCACCTGCCTGAGCCATATGTTTGAGGCGGTCGGTGCCTACCACGCCAACAAGCTGGATGAAGCCGGTGTGCAGACGTATGTGGAAGATGCCTGCCCGTCCTGCGGTTCCTGCTCCGGTATGTATACGGCAAATTCCATGAACTGCCTGACGGAAGCGATCGGTATGGCACTGCCGGGCAACGGGACGATCCCCGCCCCTTATTCAGCCCGCATCCGCCTGGCCAAGAAGACCGGCATGCAGATCATGAAGCTGGTGGAAATGAACATCCGCCCGAGCGACATCATGACCGCGGCCGCGTTCCATAACGCTGAAACGGTCGATATGGCCCTGGGCTGCTCGACGAACACCATGCTCCATCTTCCCGCGATCGCCCATGAGGCGCATGTGGAGCTGAACCTCGACATGACCAATGAGATCAGCGGGAAGACACCGAACCTCTGCCATCTGGCGCCTGCCGGCAATACCTTCATGGAAGATCTGGAAGCCGCAGGCGGTGTTTACGCGGTCATGAAGGAACTGACAAAAGGCGGTCTGCTGGATACCTCCGTGATGACGGTCACCACGAAGACCATGGAGGAAAATCTCGCGCATGCGGAAAACCGCGACCCTGAGGTGATCCGTCCGTTTGAGGATCCTTACATGAAGACCGGCGGCATCGCGGTGCTGCGCGGAAACCTCGCTCCGGACGGCTGTGTGGTGAAACAGGCCGCGGTGGCTCCTTCCATGATGAAACATGAAGGACCCGCGCGTGTGTTCGACTCCGAAGAGGAAGCTATCCGTGTGATCTATGACGGCGGGATCAACCCCGGCGATGTGGTGGTGATCCGTTATGAAGGCCCGAAGGGCGGTCCCGGTATGCGTGAGATGCTCAACCCGACCTCCGCGATCTGCGGGATGGGGCTGGACGAGTCTGTCGCGCTGATCACGGACGGACGCTTCTCCGGTGCGACCCGCGGCGCTTCGATCGGCCATGTCAGCCCTGAAGCCGCATCCGGCGGCACGATCGGGCTGGTGGAAAACGGCGACCGTATTGCGATCGACATCACCAGCCACAGTATCGAGCTGCTGGTTTCGGATGATGAGCTGGCCCGCCGCCGTGCGGCATGGGTATGTCCTGAACCAAAAGTGAAGACCGGTTATCTGGCCCGCTATGCCAAACTGGTCTCTTCTGCGGACAAAGGCGCTGTATTGCTTTGATTTTTTTAGGACCCGCGTGGCTCCCGTTACGGGAGCCACGCGTTTATGTAATTATTTTATTTATTATTTATTATTCTCATTATCTCAGCCTTTCCGTCACGCAATGACGGGCAGACCCCGGCCCTCCGGTGGGCTTCGGCATATCGGGCGGGCTTTTTATCATAATATGCGGTACAGAAACTCAGGAGGAAAATGGATCAGGTAAAAATTTTTGATACGACACTGCGCGACGGAGAACAGTCCCCGGGCTGCAGTATGAACCTTAAAGAAAAAATCGAAGTCGCCCGCTGTCTTGAAAAGCTCAAAGTCGACGTCATCGAAGCCGGCTTTGCGATCGTTTCGCCGGGCGATTTTGAATCTGTCAAAACGATTTCAGAAACCGTGAAAGACTGCACGATCGCATCCCTCGCACGGGCGACCGTGAAGGATATCGATGCGGCCTGGGAGGCGGTGAAAGGGGCCGCGGATCCGCGCATCCATGTGTTCATCGCGACTTCCCCGCTGCATATGGAATACAAGCTGCGCATGAAGCCGGAAGAGGTGCTGGACCAGGCCGGCAAAATGGTGGCTTACGCGGCCAAATACTGCTCCAACATTGAATTCTCGGCTGAAGACGCGACCCGCAGTGACCTGGACTTCCTGAGCCGGGTGGTTGAAACAGCGATCGCCAACGGGGCAACGACGATCAATCTGCCGGATACTGTCGGTTATACGACTCCGGGGGATATGCGGCATCTTATCGAGTATGTGCGGGAACACGCGGCCGGATCGGAAAAAGCGATCTTCTCTGTGCACTGCCACAATGATCTCGGCATGGCGACGGCGAACTCCCTGGCGGGGGTCCTCGGCGGTGCCCGGCAGATCGAATGCACCATCAACGGCCTCGGCGAACGTGCGGGCAACACCGCCCTTGAAGAGGTCGTGATGGCCATGCGTACCCGGCAGGATACCTATGAAGTCGGGACCCGGATCGATACGACCCAGATCTACCGCGCTTCCAAAACCGTCTACAACATCATCGGCCAGACAGCGCCGATCAACAAATCCATCGTCGGCAAAAACGCCTTCGCCCACGAGGCCGGCATCCATCAGCATGGTGTGATGGCCAACAAGAAAACTTACGAGATCCTGACGCCGGAAGCTGTCGGCATTGTGGCCAACAATCTCGTGCTCGGCAAGCACTCCGGACGTCATGCCTTCTCCCAGCGCATTGAGGAACTCGGTTATACCCTGACGAAGGAAGAGATCGACCGCTGCTTTGAGGAGTTCAAAGATGTCTGCGACAAGAAAAAGAACATCACGGATGCCGATCTCGAAGCGATCGTGACGCATCACACCGCCAACATCCTCCCCGAAGTGGATGCCAACGGGTACGCGCTTGACTGGTTCCAGGTGACTTCCACCAACTTCAC
>CADBKS010000036.1 GCA_902795255.1 uncultured Chloroflexota bacterium | reverse complement strand
GCCGGCCTTACCAACAAGATCCTCGGGAACACCGACCCGGCCGCGGATCAATATGTAGACGAGCTTTTCGACATGGTCGGCCTTACGAAATTCAAAAAATCCTATCCGGTCGAAGTTTCCGGCGGCGCCCTGCAGCGTGCCGGCGTCATCCGCGCGATGGCCCACAAACCGGAGATTCTGCTGATGGATGAACCGTTCGGCGCGCTCGACGAAATGATGCGGGAGCAGCTGAACATGGAGCTGCTGGGCATCTGGAAGAAACTCGGCATCACCATCATCTTCATCACGCACAATGTTGAGGAAGCGGTACTGCTTTCCAACAGCATTTACGTGATGGGAACGCAGCCCGGCCGTCTGCTGGAAAAGGTCGACATCGACCTGCCGCGGCCGAGGAGCCTTTCCATGATCGCCGACCCGCATTTCGCGGAATACGAACACCGCCTGACCGACCTGATCGGCAAGCTGGAACTCAAGAATATCAAGTAAAGGAGCGTGATCAAATGAAAAAATTCGGAAAATCGATCCTGAATGTTCTGCTCCCGGTGCTGGTATTTGCCGCGCTCTTCGGGTTCTGGCAGTATATGTGCGTCAGCCGGAACATCCCCAAATGGATGCTTCCCGCCCCGTCGGATATCTTCAAATGCATGATCAACGACTTCCCGACCTTCGCCCCGCACATCCTGATCACCTTCGAGACGGTGCTGCTCGGGTTCCTGATCGCGGTCCCCTTCGGCATTCTGCTCGCGACGCTGGTGACCTCCAGCAAGCTGCTGAGCTCCGCGCTCTCCCCTTACATCATCGTTCTGGTCACCACACCGCTGATCGTCCTGCTGCCGCTGCTGATGCTCTTCCTGGGCTATGGCCAGCGTGTCCGCACCATCGGCGTTGTCATCCAGGCTTTCGCCATCGTGAACATGAACACCTGCACGGGGATCCTCAACGTGCCGCTGATCCGGCACGAGCTCATGCAGTCCATGGGGGCTTCCAAGCTCCAGTCGCTGCGCCATGTGATCTATCCGACCGCCGCGCTGGACATCTTCACCGGTGTCCGTCTGAGCGCGATCTTCGCGACGACCGCCGCGGTCTCCGCGGAATACGTCGGCGGGAATGAAGGGCTGGGAGCCCGCATCATTTACTACTCCCAATTCCTCAAGACCACCGAGTCTTTCGCCTGCATCTTTTTCGTCACCATCATCGGACTGTTCATGTACGGTCTGGTCGCCTTCCTGCAGAACAAAATCATCTACTGGAAGAGCTGATAATCGGGTTTAACGGCATCAATGTGCCGTTCAGCAAATTCTCAAAAAGGAGTAAGAGATGAAAAAGTTAGTATTTGTTGTTTTGGTTCTTGCCCTTCTCGTCTGCGCGATGCCGACCATGGCGGATTCCGCAAAAGAATTCACCTATGTCGTCCCGCGAACCGTTGAAGTGCTCGAAGACTCCCCGTTCTACATCGCGAAAATGCTGCTTGCGGAACAGGGTATCACCATGAACATCATGGAAGCCTTCGGTACCACCGACCAGAAGATGGTCGCCACCGGACAGGCCCAGTTCTGCGGCCCGGGCCCGATGTATGTTCTTTCCGCCATCGCTGAAGGTCTGCCTTCCATCGCTGTTGTCGGTTATGACCAGATCAACATCTGGGGTATGGCTGTCCTGACCGACTCCCCGATCAAGGACTGGTCCGATATGATCGGCGCCCAGGAAAAATACGGTCACAAACTGACCGTCGCGCTCGGCGATCCCTCCTGGGAAATGCTCGTCACCCCGACCCTCGTCGCTGCCGGTGTTGACGTTGCCAACGATATCGAATTCGTCGTTGCCGGTGAAAACCGCTACGTCCAGGTCGCTGAAGGCAAACTCGACATGCTCTTCTCCTGGCCGGGCGAAACCTGGCAGCTGATCGGCCAGAACTATGACTTCCGCTACATCGATGGTCAGGATGTCCTGCAGACCAGCTCCAACCCGCTGGTGACCTCCACCGCCCTGATCGAATCCGATCCGGAACTGGTCGCCAACTTCGTCCACGCGATCCAGCAGGCTGTTTACGCCGTCCACTACAATCCGGAAGCCGCAGCCGCCATCATGGCTGACACATTCCCGAACATCGACGTGACCTGGAAGGCCGCTGTCTACATTCAGGAAGGCCGCAATTATCAGATGTTCGGTGCCCCGGGTTCCGAAACCGAAGCCCGCATCCTGAGCGTCCCCGGCAAGCAGTGGGAAGACGCCTGGGCCCTGAACATGAAGGCTGCCCTTGAAAGCGGCACGATCACCGAAGAAATTCCGCTCGACCGTGTCTACACCAACGAGTTCATCGATGAAAACATCGACTACTCTCACGTTGAACAGCTGATGGACAGCATCGACGTTGCTTCCATCTCCGCCCGCTACGCTGCCGAATAATCCGGCCGCTCTGAAATAAGCACGATCCCCGGGAGGTCCTCTCCCGGGGATTTTCATGAGACCATGCTGAAACGAACGATTATTCTGATCATTTTCCTGATCCTGCCGGTGCTGACAGCTTCCGCGGTCCGCGCGCAGGAGGATCCGGCCGCTGCCCGGGTCGGCGGTGTACCGATCCCGGAATCTCTCGTCACCCGCCGGATGCATTCGGCAGGCGGGACCGCCTCTTCCGATGATGAGGCCGCACTGGCGGAAACAAGGCGCAAGACCCTGCTGACCCTGATCGCGGAACAGGCCTGCATCAATGAGGCGAAACGTCTGGGCCTGGATCAGGCCGAAGAAACCAAAGCCGAAACCGAACGCCGCTACGGCAAAATGATCGAAGCTGTGGAAAGCTACGTCCGCAGCAGTTACCCCAATCTTGACCGGGAAGCCATGGATGAGCAGGTCGACGCCCTGCTGAAAGTCCTCGGGGAATCCCGGGAAACCTACCGCGAGACCGCCGAACGCTCGGCACTGGTCTCCGCGCTGGAAAATTACTGGCTCAGCCTTTATCCCGAGCCCTCCGACGAAGAGGTGCTTGACTATTACGATGAACTTTACAGCATCCAGAAGGAACGCTTCGATGCTGATGAAAATGCCTTTGAATCGGCCATGCTGAACGGTGAACTGGTGGTTTACCGCCCGGTCGATCTGAAACTCATCCGCAAGGCGGAATTCCTGTTCAGCGAATCCGTCATCACTTTTCTGCGGCAGGCCCGGCAGCTGGGCGTCAGCAATCTGGACGCACAGGTCGAGGCTCATTATCACGCCCTGGCCGATGAAGTCGAACCGGTCTACGAAGCGCTGCTGAACGGTGAGACGACCTTTGATGAGGTGCTTGAAGACCTGGAGCCCGGAAGCTCCGCGAAGGTGAACTACTTCCATCCCGATTCCACCCGCTTCGCGCAGGATTATTATGACCGTGCGGCTACCTTTACGGAAATCGGCGAGATCAGCACCGCCTACATGATCCCGAACGGATATGCCGTTCTGGAATATTACGGTGACCTGCCGGCCGGCGTTGTTCCCGCAGAAGAAGCCGCGGACCGGATCCGGGAAGCCATCATCCGGGAAGCCTCAAAAGAATACCTGACCGGGCTGAAACAGCAGCTGCTGGATCAGGCGGACATACAGTTTGGAACGGATTGAGAAATGAAAAGATCGACCGTCTATACCATTTTTGCGCTCATGCTGATCGGGCTCCTGGCCGTCACCTGGATCAGCGCAAACATCCGGCAGAAGGAACAGCCCTTTGACATCGGGGATCTTTCCGGGGCGGACCGCGCCGCCGCGGCGGAAGCGTATGCTGCCGACAGATCGGATGAAAACCTCATCACCCTGCTGAAGATCCTCTGTTATCAGTATAAAATAGAAGGAGACGAGACACTCGTCCCGGAGATCCGCGAATACGGGCAGGAGCTGCTCGACCGGGCGAAAGACCGGACGATCGACCTGGAAAAAACAGACCGGGAACAAAACGGCGTGATCCTGCAGATCCTGAACGTGATCCGCAGCACCGGAGCCAGATAAGGAGAATAACAAACCATGGACATGATGAATTTACTGAAAGAATTTATGCTGACCCCCGCCCCGAGCGGATATGAAAGCGAAATGGCATACAAAATGGTGGATCACCTGAAGCCCTTCTGCGATGAAGTCACGATCGACCACGTCGGCAACGTCATCGGAAAAATCAGCGGAAAACGCGGTGCGGAGCTTCCCCGCCTGATGATCTTCGCCCATATGGACCAGCTCGGTTTCATCGTCCGCCGCATCGAACCCAACGGCTACATCCAGGTGGACCGTCTGGGCGGGATCCCGGAAAAAGTCCTGCCAGGCCTGCAGCTGCTCATCCGCTCCGAAGACGGCAAATGGCATAAAGGCGTTTTCGGCCTCAAGGCCCATCACGCCTCGTCTGCCGAGGAAAAATATAAAGTCGACGTGGTGACAAAACTGTTTATCGATGTCGGTGCCAAAAGCGATAAAGAAGTCCGGGCGCTCGGGATCGAAGTCGGCTGCCCGGTGATCTATAAACCGGCCTTTGAACAGCTGATGGGCACCCGTGTCACCGGCACAGCCGTCGATAACCGCGGCGCCTGCACCGCCCTGGTCGCCATCGCCGAAAAACTGGCCACGGACCGGCCGGACTGCGATACTTACATCGTCGGGACGGTCTGGGAGGAGTTCAACCTCCGCGGCGCCATGATGGCCGCCCGCACCGTGAAGCCGGATATGGCGATCATGATGGATGTGGTGCTGGCCGGCGATACCCAGGACCTGGGAACGCACTATGAGGACAAACTGGGCGAAGGGGCCTGTGTTTCGCTTTATTCCTTCCACGGCCGCGGCACCCTGAACGGCACGCTTCCGCATGAGCCGATGTTCAGACTCTGCAAACGCTGCGCGGCCGAAAACGGTCTGCCGCTCCAGCGCTTCGCCTCGCTCGGGATCGTCACGGACGCGGCTTATCTGCAGCTGGAACAGGACGGCGTTGCCTGCCTGGAGATGGGTTTCCCCGCCCGCTATACCCATACCCCGATCGAGGTCTGCGACGTCAGCGACCTGGAGGTGCTCTCCGAACTGGCCGCCGCCATGGCCCGCGGCGTGGATGAGAATTTTCAGCTCAACAGGTATTAATCAGGGGGCAGGATTCAGGATTCAGCTTCCGGCTGCCGGTAACCGGCTGCCGGAAGTGGGAAGCTGCGGACTGCATCCGGTGGTTTCTAAAAGAAAAGACCGCATAATTTATGCGGTCTTTTCTTTTAGGTTATCTTTTTTCCTGTCAGCGGATCGAGCGGACTTTGTCCATGAACTCGATGACGCGGGCTTTTTCGACGTGATTTTCGAACTTGCCGTCTTTCTTGAAGGTCGTGCCGACCACGGCGCCGTCCGCGATCTTGAAGATCTCTTCGATCGTGTTGACCTTGCAGCCGGTGTTGGCGAAGACAGCCGTCTCCGGGATCGCATTTTTGACCCGGGCCAGGATCCCCATATCCGCACCGACTCCCGCCGTCATGCCGGAAACACAGATGACATCCGGACGGCAGTTGAAGACCGTGGATTTCGCAACAGACTCAATATCCCGCGGGGCCAGATAGACCGAAGATTCCGGAACGATATTGTACAGCAGCTTCAGGTTCTGCTGGTTCAGGCGGGCGCGGTGACGGGAGATCTCCCCGGCGTTCGTATCCCAGAGACCGAAGTCCGAAGCGTACACACCGGACATGATCTCGCGGATGAATTTCGCGCCGGTCGCCGCAGCCAGGTCGATGGAAGCGAACGGATCCCAAAGCACATTCACGCCGAAAGGAATTTTGATCTCGGACATCAGCTCGCCGATGACACGGGCCATGCAGGCGGTCGTTTCCGGATTGACTTTCCGAAGGTAGGGCAGGCTGAATTCATTCGAGAACATCACAGCATCGACTCCGCCTTCCTGCAGCGCGAGGAATTCCTCCCGTGCGTAATCGATCACTTTCTGCATTCCTCCGTCCGGGTCATAATACAGGTCGCCCGGCAGCGGCTGAAGATGGCACATCGCGATGATCGGCTTTACAGTTCCAAACGTCTCTTTAATCCACTCCATAACAATCCATCCTTTCAGAAATAATTACTCCAATTATACCGAATGCGCTATGAAAAGTCAAACTGCCGCCCGAACACAGGCACACAGCCGGAAACAACAGAAAACAGTTGCATTTGTCATACAAAAAACGGGATAGCCCGCTTATTGACAATTACGGTTCCTCCGGCCGTGCCGACTGGCTGAAAGAACGCGCCGCTGCCGATGGCTATGACCTGACCATCGTTCCAGAAGGTGCCGGTGCCGTACAGCAGCGTCTGATCAACGAAGGTGCCGCCACCCCGTGCGACGTTGTGTTCGGTCTGAACGCCATCATCTGGAACGACCTCATCTCCCGCGGAATCATCATGTCCTTCGACGCCCCGTCCTGGGCCGATGAAGTCAGCGCCGGTCTGAATGACCCGAACGGCTACTACTACGCCATCGTCAAACAGGCGATCCTGCTGGCTTATGACACCAACCAGGTCGATCCCGAAAACGCCCCGAAAGATTGGCCGGATCTGTGGGAAAACGAAGAATTCTGGGGCAAATATGAATCCCAGATCAAACTCACCGGCGGAACCACCCGCAACGTGCTGGCCGGTATCCTGACCCGCTACGTTGACCCCGAAGGCGAACTCGGCATCTCCGACGAAGGTTGGGAAGCCATCGGTGAATTCTTCGCTCACGGTACCCCGGTTGAAGACGGTGTCGATCTCTATGCAAAGATCGTCAACCCCGCTTCCCCGGTCCTGATGGGCCAGATGTGGTCCTCCGGCGCCGATCAGTATGATGCCCAGTACGGCACCAAGACCGGCTACGCTGTTCCGGAATGCGGTATCCCGTACGCTGTTGAAGGCGTCTCCATCGTCAGCACCTCCGAGAACGTCGAAGAAGCAAAACGCTTCGTCGAATGGTTCGGTTCCGCTCAGATCCAGGGTGAATGGTCCGAACAGTTCAAGACCATGCCGGCAAATGAAAAGGCCGTTGACAAGGCTCCTGCCAGCCAGGTCGAAATGTGCTCCATCCCCGCGCAGGAAATCGACTGGGCGCTGGTCGCTGCCAACATCGATGCCTGGTGCGAAAAGATCATGCTGGAATAAATGAGTCAACCGGGGTCGGCATCCGGCTGACTCACACCGCGGAGGCTGGCTGGTTTACCCAATCACCGCAGCGTGCGGGTTTGTGCGGGACAAAGGGTGCGAGGCACCTGCTCAACAGCGTCAGGATTTTTGTGAGACACACGGGGGACAGCTCTGCATGACTCAAGTGTGAGTCACGCGGAGGCCGTCCCCGGTGTCTCATCGGGCTGAGCTGCGGAAAAAGAAAGCCGGAAAAAACCGCCGAAAAACAGGTTTTGATATATAATTTAAAAGCTGAAAAGCGAATGCTCTCGGAGCATGATCATATTAAGGAGGATTAAATAATATGAAAAAGTTCGTTGTTGTTTTACTTGCTCTTGTTATGGTACTGAGCCTTTGCATGACTGCTTCTGCACGTGATGACGTCAAAGCCATTATCGAAGAAGCTCAGGGTATGACCCTCGAAGAACTGGCAAAGAAAGCCATTGAAGAATCCAACGGCAAGATGTTCTACGGTGTTGGCAACTCCAGCCGCGGTAAATCTGCTCTGCCGCTCTTCATTGACTATCTGAAGACCATTGATCCTTCCTACACCATGGAATTCGAATGGCAGCAGCCGAAGAACAACAAGATCTTCGATCAGCTGACCGCTGACTCCCTGAAAGACACCGGTACCTTCACCATGGTCCTGATCCAGGACGGCAACCAGATCGAATCCAAGATGGTCCAGACCGGTATTCTCGACACCTTCATCCCGAAGGAATGGGCTGAAGCCAACGGCTACGCCGAAGGCGAATACACCGGCTATCTCCCGCTGCAGACCCTGAACAAGATTTTCGAATTCAACTGCACCGGCGAAAAGACCTATGACAATGTCTGGGATTTCGTTGCTGAAGGCGAACACGGTCTGTTCATGGATATCGATTCCGAAATCGTCGGTAAGAACTTCCTGTACATGCTGACCGCTGACAAATATGCTGACGGCCTGAAGGATGCTTTCGACGCTCTTTCTGATGAAGAAAAGCCGTATTTCCAGGCTGTGATCGACGAAGTTGCCGGTGACGCTGAAGACCTCGGCCTCGGCGAAAACGGTAAATACGCTCTGGCATGGATCAAACTCTGGGTCGAATCCTATAACGCCCAGACCGATGACGGCCCGATCTGCAACACCCTGGTCGACGCTTCCGCTACCGATCAGTTCGGTCTGCTGGTCTACTCCAAGCTGCGCTCTGTTGAAGAATCCGCTTCCGTCTCCAAGAACAACATCAAAGTTGCTGCTTACGAAGATGGTTACAAGGGCTTCGGCGGTTATGGCTACTGCCACTATCTGTTCGTCACCGACAACAGCCCGATGCCGTGGACTGCCTGCGCGTTCATCGCTTACATGACCGAAACCGTTGACGGCTTCTCTGCCTGGGGTAAGGACCTCGGCGGTTACTCTTCCAACCCGGAAGTTGCTGCTGCGAACGAAGAAAAATTCCATCACATGACCGGTGGTATGGCTGAAGACGGCACCGTCGCTTTCGCTGCCATGAACGACCGCGGTTATGACTGGTGGGTCAACGAGGGCGGCCTGGTCCTTGAAGATCCTGTGTACTGCGCGGATGTCGCTTTCACCGTCGGTTCCTGGATCGAAATGCTGGACAAATACAGCGCTGAATAATTTAGCGTAATGTAAATGGTTTGATGCCTTCGGGTGTGCTGAATACGCCCGAAGGCGTTTTTATAAAAACAGTTTCAAGTTATAAGTTATCAGCTGACGGATTTCAGCTTATAGCTTTCAACTTTTGACTTTTACAAAGGAGAAGTGTATGGCACAGCAAAACACGGAAAAAGTATCTGCCTTCACGATCCGGATGAATCAGGTCAGGACCTTCTTCTCGAAGCCGTATAATGTGATCCTTCTTGTTTTCGGCATCATCCTGACGATCACCACGGTAGCGCCTATCGTTGCTATCGTCCGGGACACGTTTACGATCCATCCAGGGACGATCGACCAGAACCTGACGAAACGTTCCAGCGGTTATACCATCGTCAATTACACGGACCTTTTTACCAGCCGTCTGGCGAAAAAGAACCTGTGGACGCCGCTGCTGAACACGGTGTATTTGGCGGTCGGGACCTGTGTGGTATCGATCCTGTTCGGCGGGATCGTTGCTTTCCTGATCACCCGGACCAATATGGCATGGCGGAAATATATCAGCTCGATCTTTATTTTCCCCTATATCATGCCGCAGTGGACCCTGGCTGTCGTCTGGCAGAACTTGTTCAACTCGAATAAAGTGACCGGGACGTCCAACGGGCTGCTGGCTTCACTGTTCGGAATAACGATGCCAAAATGGTGGTGTCAGGGTCTTTTCCCGAGCCTGGTGGTTCTCGGACTTCACTACGCCCCGTTTGCCTATATTCTGATCGGCGGCATCTTCAAGAACATGGATGCCAACCTGGAAGAGGCGGCCACGATCCTGGATACGCCGAAATGGAAGATCATGACCCGTGTGACTCTGCCGATGGTCCGCCCGGCGATCCTTTCCACCATTCTGCTGGTGTTCGGCTCCGCCATGGGGTCCTATCCTGTGCCGCATTACCTGGGCCTGACCACACTTTCCACCAAGTATGTTTCGATGAACTCGAAGTATACGGGTGAAGCTTCCATCCTGGCGATCATCATGATGATCTTCGGTGTGGCGATCATGATGCTCAACCAGATGAGCCTGACCAGCCGCAAGAGCTACACCACCGTCACCGGGAAATCCGGTCAGATCTCCAAGATCAACCTCGGCAAGTCCGGACGCTATATCATCGCGGCGATCCTTGTGGTCATCACCTTCTTCACTTCCATCTATCCGATCATCTCCTTCGCTTTTGAGACCTTCCTGCCGAACCCGGGCGACTATTCCTTCCTGTATACCGGCGATGTCAGCAACCTGACCACCAAGTGGTGGACCACGGCTGAAAACGTCACCGAAAACGGGCTCTATGGTCAGATGGGTATCCTTCATAACCAGACGATCTGGACAGCGTTTAAAGGCACGCTGCTGGTCTCTATTGCCTGCGCGCTGACGGCCGGCACCATCGGTACGCTGGTCGGGTACGCGGTCTCGAAGCAGCGCCGGAATAAGTGGGCGAATTACGTGAACTCGGTGGCCTTCCTGCCGTACCTAATGCCTTCCATCGCGGTGGGTGTGGCGTACTTTATTCTGCTTTCCGGTAAGCGTCTGAACCTCTTCAACACCTACTGGATCCTGATCATCGTCGGTACAGTCAAGTACATTCCCTTCGCCAGCCGGTCTGCGCTGAACTCCATGCTGCAGCTCTCCGGTGAGATCGAAGAGGCTGCCATCATCCAGGATATCCCCTGGATCAAGCGCATGACCCGCATCATCATCCCGATCCAGAAGTCATCCATCATCAGCGGCTATCTGCTGCCGTTCATGACCTGTCTTCGCGAACTGAGCCTGTTCATGCTGCTGTGTGTGCAGGGGTTCATCCTCTCCACTACGCTGGACTATTTCGACGAAATGGGGTTGTACGCGTTCTCAAGCGGTATCAACCTGATCCTGATCATCACGATTCTGGTATTCAATGCCATCGTGAACAAAGTTACCGGGGCGAGCCTGGATGAAGGAATTGGAGGTTAATCATGCCTGAAATCAAATTGGAAAAAGTAACAAAACGCTGGGGAAACTTCTACGGCGTAGATAACCTGGATCTGACCATTGAAAACAACGCGTTCGTGACCCTGCTGGGCCCTTCCGGATGCGGAAAGACCACGACCCTGCGTATGATCGCCGGGCTGGAGACTCCGACAACCGGGAAGATCACCATTGGTGACCGTGTGGTTTTCGATTCTGATCGCGGGATCAATATTCCCGCCAACAAACGTAAAGTCGGTTTCCTGTTCCAGAACTACGCGCTCTGGCCGAACATGACCGTCTATGAAAACATCTCCTTCGGTCTTTCCAACATCAAGGAAGAAATGCCGAAGATCGATTTCGAGGCGAAGAACAATGCCCGGCTGGCGGAGATCCTTTCCGATCCGCAGGATGTGGTGAAGGTTCTGGATGAATGCAAAGACAAAACCGGGAAGCTGAACGAGAAGAAAGCGGTCATCAAGCTGATCGATGCCTTCACGATTTCCCAGTATACCGCCAAAAAACTGGTGGGCTATCATCTGGAGACCGGCAAGGACGTGAAAGCGGAAGCCAAAGCTCTGGCTGATAAGGCTGCCGCCGCGGTGAAGGCGAACAACCTTAACGAAAACTATGAGTTCACTTCCGGCGGAAAAGTCGTGAAGGAAGTCCGCAAGCTGACGAAAGAAGAGATCGACCTCTCCGTCCGCCGTGTTTCCCGTATTGTGAAGATCTCCATGTTCATGGATCGCTATCCGGCGGAACTTTCCGGCGGTCAGCAGCAGCGTGTGGCGATTGCCCGTACGCTGGCGCCGGAACCGTCCGTGCTGTTTATGGATGAACCGCTGTCCAACCTGGATGCCAAGCTGCGCCTGGAAATGCGCTATGAGCTGCAGCGTCTGCATGTTGAGACCGGTTCCACCTTCGTTTATGTGACCCACGACCAGATGGAGGCCATGACCCTTTCCACCCGTATCTGCCTGATCAATAACGGCGTATTGCAGCAATACCAGCCCCCGCTCACGGTCTACGGGCATCCGAACAACCTGTTCGTTGCGGACTTTGTCGGGAACCCGTCCATCAATTTCATTGAGGCCAAAGGCTCCCAGAATGCGAAGGGCGAATTTGAGCTGACGATCCTGGACGGAAAGAAGGTCCGTTTCAGCGGTAAGGAAGTTCCGGATTATAAGAAGTGGCTGGCAGACCTGAATGCGAAGACTGAGGCGGATGCTGCGAAGCTTCACGAACTGGCGAAGCAAAAGGATTATGTCGAGAAGAACAACAAGGATGAGGTTTTCAAGTACCATATCCAGCGTGTGGATGATGAAGATGATGCCATGCAGGAAGAACCGGTCCTGACGGATGAGGATTTTGTCCTTGGCGTACGTCCGGAATTCATCGAAATCAGCGACAATGGTGTGATGCAGGGCGAGATCTACGGCGCGATGCCGACCGGTATGGAATCCACGGTGAAGATACGTGTGGGTGAGTTCCTGCTGACCGGTGTGGTCTTCGGCAATACGCTGTTCCAGATCGGCAGCTTTGTGAAGATGAATTTTGTCAGCGATGATATCATGCTCTTCCATCGCAAGAGCGGGAAGATCATCGGTGTTGGTAAGCTGGAACTCTGAGCTGTCGGTGATTGGAACAGCTTCCGGCGGGAATAAGTTCCCCTCAGAATGCTGTAACTAAATAAAAGTCGCGACATGTCGCGACTTTTATTTAGTTATTTCAAAGAAAAAAGAGCCTTCCAATGAACATATTATATTCGTTCAAACGAAGTCAGGCAACAAAGATAAAAGCAAAAAGATTGCAGTCCAAATCTTATGTAAGATACACAAGTTTGCTCCCTGCCACATCATTAGAAAATATATTTCTCATGGCTGACTATAGGTATGCTTTTCTAAAGTCTCCGGCTCTGCAATTTTTCAATTGCCCCATACCTGCAGAGCAACTGCTCATCCGCTGGCATTGCGATCGGTATAGTTTTGTATAGCAGCAGCCATCATTTACCAAAGCCCAAAGACCGGGCACTGCCTGAACGCCCTTTTACCATCAAAAAAGCTGACAGAGGGGGCTTCCCCGCTGTCAGCTTTTTTATTCATTTGGCAGCCGCCGGGGCGGTCATGCCGAGTTTTTCAGCATACACCGGTTTCACTCGGATTTTTATGCAGATCATCCCATATTTCCATATTTACATAGATCCCGTTGGATCTTTCAATGACAACAGACGGATGCAGCTCCGAATCCGCTATAAATTCCCGCCAGTTCTTTTCACTGATGCCGGAAACGGGAGCCTCTTCACGGATCATAAAGCAGAGATCCGTAATAAAAGTCTCCGGTCTTCCGTTCGCTCCGGTGTCGCAGGTATTTGTATAACGGCGCACGAATGACCTGCCTGCCGGATCCTGAACGATACTCAGTATCTCAAGACAGTAATATAATCCCAAGCCATGTTCCATATTTCTGGATAACTGTTTTACCTGAGTAAACCCGTCCGGTAATTTTGGTTCAAACATGATCCGTATTCCCCCATCAATACTGTTTTTTGTCTGCCAGCAATAATGCCATCCTCTTGTGCATTGTTTTATCCGGGTAACTGCTGATAAGAATATTATATCCGGTACGCCTGACCCGCATACCACATTTTTATGAAAAATCAAGGGGCAACATTGTCCCTTTATTTTTTGTTTCTCCTGACGTAAACTCATCATAACAACGCGAATTCAGGAAATGAGTCAGGCGTACCAGGTACGCCTGACTCACCGGCTGAGGGTGAAAGGAGAGAGAATGGACGGCGGGAAGCTTACGGACGAAATGGATATGCTTCTGGGCACCGCATCCGCGGACGCGAACGCGGCGGAGCTGCCGTTCGAATCGATCGATGATTTCAGCACGGATCCGGTCAGCTTCACGGAGATGTCCGAACGGATGCTGGAACGGGTCGAAATGATCTTCGAACTCAGCACTCTGTATAACCGTCAGTCAGCGGATTACCTGCGCATCTGCGCGGTGCTGGAAAAGGGGATCAAATACCTGGCGGGCAGCTGCATCGTCAAAGCGGCTATGGAACAGGAGAAGATGCCATTCCCGACCCTCGGCCAGCTTTCCCTGGCGAAGCTTTACGGCATGGCTTCTTTCAATTACCGCAAACTCGACACCGCACTGTCGGAACAGATCCGCAAGTCCGGCCGGAACTTTTCACCGGAGCTGCTGGATATGGATTTCCGTTACTTCAATCTGCTGGCCCGCCTGCGCGCGACACACACGAAAAAATACAACTATTTCTTCGGATATTTCTACAATCACAAAGGAAATGACGGAACCATCACCGGACGTGCGTTCGGCAATAAACAGTATGACTGCGGTCCGAAATCGGAGCCGCCGGTCTTCAGGCGCCCGTCCGCTTTCCCGATGGACCGGGTAGCGATCGCCGCGCTCCGGGAGGAGCAGAACGGCAAATCCGGCAATACATTAAATAATACAGAAAACAATATTTCAAATACCTTAACAATTTTAAAAGAAATCAATACCCGCCAAACACATCCGGAAACAGATCGGAAATCCGCCTGTCTTCCGCAGCCATCCGGAAAGGAAAGATCCAATAGATTAAATATTGTTAATAATAATTATGAAATATTCTTAAATGAATCCTTCACGGATCCGGAAGATTTCCCGGCACCGGGCGCCGCACCGGCGGAGAAAAAGGCCGAAAAGAAGGTCTCAGCCCGGGAGCTGAAGCAGGAGTTCGATGAGAACCTGCAGCTGGTTTGGGAAAAGTACTCGCGCATGATCGCGGAGGAACGGAAAGGGGGACGCGCGCCCGGCGCCTGACGCTGCCGGACCGGTGATCAGCCGAAAACGGGTGTTTTCGGCTATTTCCGGTTGGCAGATGTCCGTCTTTCAGTACATCTGCCCGCCGGGATTAAGAAAAAAATCAGGAGGCCCGCAGATTGACTTTTCAGGGGCACGGGGCTATAATTAGTAACGCGAAGATACAGAAAAGCGAGCCTGAAAAATCATAAAAAAGACTGCCTTCCGAATCGTGAATTACGGCATTTGCCGTGAAAACAAAAAGGAGTTTAGAAATATGAAAAAAATCATTGCTCTCGTATTCGTCATGCTCATGGTCATCTCAAGCGCTGCCATGGCACAGTCTGACGAACTGATCGCCGCCGCTCAGGCAGAAGGCGAACTGGTCGTTTACGGTTCCTGCGAAGAAGAATATCTTGCCGCAGCCACCCAGCATTTCCAGGATCTGTACGGTATCAAGACGACCTACCAGCGTCTTTCCACCGGTGAAGTCCAGGCCAAGATCGAAGAAGAAAACGGCAATCCTTCCGCTGACGTCTGGTTCGGCGGCACGACCGACCCGTACAATGTGGTCGCGGCCGAAGGCCTTCTGGAAGCTTATGAACCCGAAAACGCCGCTCACCTGACCAGCCCGATGTACAGACATGCTGACGGCTACTGGTTCGGCATCTACAAAGGCATCCTCGGCTTCATGGTCAACCAGGAAGAACTGGACCGCATGGGTCTGGAAGCTCCGCAGGACTGGGCTGACCTGCTCAAACCCGAATATAAGGGACTGATCTGGCTGTCCAACTACAACACTGCCGGCACCGCGAAACTGGTCATCAACACCATGATCCAGAAATACGGCCACGATGAAGGCATCCAGTATCTTGTCGACCTGGATAAGAACATCGAAGTCTACACCAAGTCCGGCTCCGGCCCGTCCAAGAACGTCGGCACCGGCGAGTGCGTGATCGGCATCGGCTTCCTGCACGACGGCATCACCCAGATCCTGGACAACGGCTATGACAACATCGGTCTGGTCATCCCGTCCACCGGCACCTCCTTCGAAATCGGTGCGACCGCCATGTTCAAGGGCGCTGCCCATCCGAACGCTGCGAAACTGTGGCTGGAATATGCCCTGTCTCCGGAATGTGTTGAACTTGGTGCCGAAAACGGTTCCTACCAGTTCCTGGTCCTTGACAATGCGAAACAGCCGCAGGCTGCCTACGACTTCGGTCTCGATCCGGAAAACGTCATGGACTATGACTTCGAAGACGCGACCGCGAACATCAAGACCTATATCAGCGAAGTTATGGACGCTCTTGCCAACTCCGGCGCTGACACCGGTGAAGGCCGCTTCCAGACCAACTAACTGAGTTTGTCTGATGGAGGATGGCGGAGTTTTCCGCCATCCTCTTTTTTACACCTGTATGGCGGGGCAGAGACAGGAAAAACCGGTCCTGCCGCCGCAAAACGGGAGTTGGGAGTCAGGAATAAAGGACTGCCTGCAGTTTCCGTGATCCTTGATTCCTGATCCCTGATTCCCGGCCCTTAATTCTTTGATCTGAAAGGAGGATCGCTTATGGCAAGGACCCGTCAGGGCGCAGCGCTCGACCGCAAAAAACTGTTCGGCGACCCGATCATGGTCACCACGATCGTTGTGCTGATCGCCTTCCTTACCCTGTTTATTCTCTATCCGCTGGCCATCCTGCTGGTGGACAGCTTTGTGGGGGACGGAGGCTTTTCATTTTCCGTGTTCAAGCGGATCTTTGATATGCCGAACTTCCGCAGATCCATCACCAACACCCTCAAAGTCGGGTTCGTGGTCGGTCTGCTTTCGACTTTCGTCGGCCTGCTCTTCGCTTATGTGGAAGTGTACGTCCGGCTGAACAAGTTTGTGGGCGGCCTGTTCAAGGTCGTCTCCATGCTTCCGGTGGTTTCACCTCCTTTCGTGCTTTCGCTTTCGATGATCATGCTCTTCGGGAAAGCCGGGATCATCACCCGGCACCTGCTCGGGATCTATGACAACAGTGTTTACGGGTACTGGGGGATCGTCATCGTCCAGACGCTGACCTTCTTCCCGGTCTGCTACATGATGCTGAAGGGTCTGCTGAAAAACATCGACCCGTCCCTTGAAGAAGCCGCCCGCGATATGGGTGCAGGACGCTGGCGCGTATTTCTGGATGTGACGCTGCCGCTGATGCTGCCGGGTCTCGGCAATGCCTTCCTGGTGACTTTCATCGAATCCATCGCAGACTTCGCCAACCCGATGCTTATCGGCGGTTCCTATGACACACTGGCAACGACGATCTACCTGCAGATCACCGGTGCCTACGACAAGGCCGGCGCCGCCGCGATGGCTGTGGTCCTGCTGTGCATCACCCTGGTCATGTTCATGGTGCAGAAATATTACCTCGAAGCCAAGACGGCAGCGACCCTGACCGGCAAGGCCTCCCGCGCCCGCATGCTGATGGAAGACCGCAGCGTCAAGATCCCGCTCACCATCCTGTGCACGGCCGTCGCAATTTTCGTCATCGCCATGTACATCTGCGTACCGATCGGCGCATTCTTCCCGACCTGGGGCCGCAAGTTCTTCCCGCTCACCGGGAAATGGTTCCAGCTGGTCTTCACGCGCTATAAGGGCTTCAAGGCCTTCAAGGACTCCTTCGTGCTGTCCCTGATCGCCTCCCCGATCACAGCGCTGCTTTCCATGATCATCTCCTACCTGGTGGTCAAGCGGAATTTCAAATCCAAGGGCTTCATTGAAGCAGTCTCCATGCTGGCCATGGCCGTTCCGGGGACGGTGCTCGGTGTCGGGTACATCCGCGGTTTCTCCAGCGGCGTGTTCCGGACCGGATTCCTGCAGGGACTTTACGGAACGGGGGCGATCCTGATCATCGTCTTCATCGTCCGTTCCCTGCCGACCGGCACCCGTTCCGGGATCTCCGCCCTGCGCCAGATCGATAAGTCGATCGAGGAATCGGCTTATGACATGGGCGCGGACAGCTTCAAGGTCTTCATGACCGTCACGCTCCCGCTGATCAAGGATTCCTTCCTCTCCGGCCTCGTGACGGCGTTCGTCCGCAGCATCACGGCGATTTCTGCGATCATCCTGCTGGTCACACCGCAGTTCCTGCTCATCACGGTACAGATCAATGAATTCGCTGAAAAGGGCTCCTACAGCCTGGCCTGCGCGTTTGCAACAATACTGATCATCATCACCTACGGTGCCGTTCTGCTGATGAATCTGTTCATGAAATACTTTGGCACCAGCAGAAATATCAAGGAGGATTAGTCATGGGAAAGATCAAGAAAGGTGTTCGCCTCGACCATATCTCAAAAATTTATCAGGATCCGAAGACGGGAAAAGATTTTTACGCGGTGAAGGATACTTCACTGGATATTGAACCGGGATCCTTTGTCACGCTGCTCGGCCCTTCCGGCTGCGGTAAAACCACGACCCTGCGTATGATCGCGGGTTTTGAAAGCCCGGATGAAGGCGAGATCTATATCGGGGATGAGGCGGTCAATGAACTGACCCCGAACAAGCGCGATACGGCGATGGTTTTCCAGAGCTATGCGCTGCTGCCGCATTATAACGTGTTCGACAATGTGGCTTACGGCTGCCTGCGTCATGCGTGATGAATATGCCAAACGTCCTTTCATCGCACTTTCCATGGGTGAACTGGGCAAGGAGACAAGAATCTGCGGCGGTGAGTTCGGCTCCTGCATCACCTTTGCCTCCGGCGGTGCCTCACTGCAGATGGGGGAGAGCGCACCCGGACAGATGGATGCGGCGACATTGGATGCGTATATTTGCGCATACTATGGAGATAAGCTATAATCTAACTTTGAGGTGCCGCATCGGCGGCACGGAACATGTTTCACAGGGTGTGTATTTGACAGACTTTACAAGCCTGCAGGCACCCGGCAGGCGGCAGGAAGCATATGGCAG
>CADBKS010000035.1 GCA_902795255.1 uncultured Chloroflexota bacterium | reverse complement strand
CAAAGACGGCGATATCCTGAACATCCGCTTAAACGTTTCAAAATAAGGTCCGGAACCATATCAATAAGTCTGCAGTGACGGTTCTTTCCGCCTGTCTTTTCAGATGAAAAGCAGACGGAGAGAACCGTTTGTGCTGTGAAGGAAAGTGCTAAATCATGGATGATACTTCACGGATGTTCGGGACAGAGCGGATCAGCAGGATCCTGCTGCGGCTGGCTCCCCCGGTGATGCTGGCGCAGCTTATTCAGGCGCTCTATAACATCGTCGATTCGCTTTTTGTCGGACATTATGCGGAAACCGGTCTGACCGCGCTTTCGATCATTTATCCTGTCCAGCTGCTGATGATCGCGCTGGCCGTGGGTACCGGTGTCGGGATCAATACGCTGATGGCCTCCCTGCGGGGCAAAGGTCTGCCGGAGAAGGCGGATACGGCTGCAGGTGTTTCGGCCCCGCTGGAGCTGGTGCTGTGGGCTGTCTTTGCACTTGGCTGCGCATTCGGAATGCCGGCCTTTGCCCGGATGTCCACGGATTCCGAAGCGGTGATCCATGATATCACGGTCTACGGACGGATCGTCGGAGTGGTCAGTATCGGCCTGTTCCTGGAAAGCGGCTGGACGAAGGTGCTGCAGGCGGAAGGGGATATGAAGACGCCGATGCTCGCACAGATCATCGGTGCCCTGGTCAATATCGCGCTGGATCCGCTGCTGATCTTCGGATGGGGCCCGGTCCCTTCCCTGGGGATCGCAGGGGCGGCCTGGGCGACGGTGACCGGGCAGATCTGCGCCGCGCTGGTGGTGATGCGGAAAGGCTTCAGACGTTCCCCCGCGCTTTCCGAATACGGGCAGATCACGAAGGACGTTTTCCGCTTGGGCTTCCCGAATATGCTCATGCAGACGGCTTATACCTATTACATCCTGGGGCTGAACCTGATCCTGGCTACGTTCTCCGACCAGGCGGTGACCGCGCTCGGGCTCTATTACAAATGGCAGACTTTTTTCTTCATCCCGCTGGGCGCCATGCAGACCTGTATCGTCCCGGTCATCAGCTATAACTATTCCGCGCACAATATCCCCCGCTGCCGGCGTACGCTGCGCGATTCGGTGATCTTCGGGATGGCACTGATGGCGGTGGGGACGCTGTGTTTCGAACTGATCCCGGGCCCCATGCTGCGGACTTTTTCCAAGGATGAGCTGGTGGTCGCGATCGGTACGGTCGGCTTCCGCTGGATCGGGATCGGTTTTATCCCGATGGTGACGAGCCTGATCTTCCCGGTATTTTTCCAGGCGGTCGGGTTCGGGGCGCGGAGCTCTTTCCTGACGATCGTCCGGACCGTATTCTGTTTCGTCCCGCTGGGCTGGCTGTTTTCCCGCTGGGGCGTGGATCTCTTCTGGATGACCTTCCCGGTCACGGAGACGATCACCACCGCGGTCGGACTGTTATTCTACAGAAGTTTCCTGAGAAGACCATACAATTAACGCAAAATTAATGTGTCACCGGGGACGGTTCTTTCTGACACGTTTTTAAAAACGTGTCAGAAAGAACCGTCCCCGGTGACACATTATCGGTAGGTGAGGATGGTGAGGGCGGTGTAGGCGGCTGCTAGGCCGAGAAACACCATGCTTTGCTTGAGTTTATGTTCGGTCAGCAGGCCGATGAACTCACGGACGCCGGCGTTGGGCCAGAAGTACCATTTGGTCGGTGCGCCCATGCCGGCGGCTTTCATTTTCACGCGGCGGGCTTTCAGTCCGGCTCGGAAGACGTGGTAATTGGTGGTGAAAAAGGCGACCCGGGCATCCGGCGCTTCGCGGTCGATGATCTGTTTGGAAAAGCGCATGTTTTCCGCAGTGTCGGCTGAGCGGTCTTCGGTCAGGATCATGTTTTCCGCGATTCCCCGGTCCAGGAGCCAGGCTTTCATGGACGCGGCTTCCGACTGTACCTCGTCGGGCCCCTGCCCGCCGGATACAAGAAAACGGGCCGTATTTCCGGTCTGTCTCAGCTGTTCTTCATAAAACTGTTCTGCCAGGGAAAGGCGGCCGCGCAGCAGCGGGGTCGGGGTGCCGTCATGCATCAGGCCGCAGCCGAGGACGATCAGGATCTCCCGGACCGGGTCCGCTCTGCGCTGCGCGGCGATGCTTTGGGCGATGATGGTCCCGGTGAGCATGCATTCGAAATACAGGTAAAGGACTGCAAAAAGGTTGATGAAAAGATCCCGGAGAAAGAGCTTCTCTCCGGCGGCGGTGATCATGCGGTGGGCCGCATAAAGCAGCACTTCCCCGCCGATGAGCAGCACGGCCAGGATCATCCCCAGCACGTTGACAAAGCGCAGCCCTTCATGCCGGATCAGCGCAATGTTTGAGATAAACAGTCCTGCCGAAAAAACGAGGAGGAACGGCGCTGTCAGGGTCAGGTAGTTTTTCGCGGAGTTCAGCAGCGTGAACAGGATCTCGTGGGCGCTGTATGGGCCCGCGCTTCCGAAAGACCGGATAGAGATATAGATGTAAGTGAAGGCAATGTAAGTAAAGAAGAACGCGAATCCCGTGTAAATAATGGTGTTGTAAGAATAAAGGTTGTATTCCATCTGCTTCCGGAAGGCATCCAGCAGGATGATGACGGCCAGGATGAAGTGGACGGATAGCAGGATGCTGCTCCACCTGAGGCGTTCCGGGGATGTATTGTCCCTGAGGAGCAGCGTGAGGAGCAGGATCGTCACGATCGTGAGGATCCCGAGACTGTAAACTTTCGGCTTTCTGGTGCGTGAATCGAATCGGATGTTCATGATTAAGTTTTCCGGAAACAATTGTATCAGGAAAAGTACCGCGGCCGTGTTATTACAACTGAAAACCGCTGCGGAGCGGGCAGCGGTTTTCAGTTTTAGAGGGAACGCTCAAACGATGTTTCTCCGTTCGCGTTCCTTGCGGGCTTCTTCGCTTTCGGCCTCATAGTAGACCGCGTTGCGGATCTTCAGGAAGCAGTTTTCGCCGCTGCGGAAGAGTTCGCGGTGCGGAGCCTGGATGGTCGCGCTGTCTTCACCGATGCGGATCAGGTATTCCACGAAGTCGGTCTTGAAGGTACGCTTGACGATATGGCAGGGATAGCCTTCGCTCCGGTTCAGCTCCATGGTGTTCGGACGGCAGGCCAGGACCTGTTCACCGGGCTTCGCGGGGGCGTTGTCCACCCAGAGCGGTGTTCCGCGGGTGCCTTTCGGGTAAACTTTTCCGCCTTCTGCATTGACGCTGATGAAGTTGGATTGCCCGAGAAAACTGTGCACGAAGCGGTTCACGGGGTGGTTATAGAGCTCGGACGGCGTCCCGATCTGCTGGATGTTCCCCATATCCATGATGAGCATGCGGTCGGAAAGGGCCATGGCTTCGCTCTGATCGTGGGTGACAAAGATGATGGTGAAGCCGAATTCTTTCTGAAGGCGTTTGATCTCAAAGCGCATGGATTCGCGGAGATGCGGGTCCAGGTTGGACAGCGGTTCGTCCAGCAGCATGGCCTCCGGGTTGACGACGATCGCCCGGGCCAGTGCGATCCGCTGCTGCTGGCCGCCGGAGAGGTCGGACGGGAAGGTCTTTTCGAGTCCGTCCAGGTTGCAGTAATGCATCGCGTTCGTCACCTTTTCGCGGATCTCGTTCTTCGGGAAGTGCTTGACCTTGAGCGGGTAGGCAATGTTTTCGAATACGTTGAGGTGCGGCCAGACGGCGAAGGCCTGGAACACCATGCCGAGTCCGCGCTTTTCCGGCGGGATGTAGATGTTCTTCGAACGGTCGGAGACAAGTTTCCCGCCCAGATAGATCGACCCGGAGGAAAGGTCCTCAAAGCCGGCGATCATGCGCAGCGTCGTGGTCTTTCCGCAGCCGGAGGGGCCGAGGAAGGAGAAGCATTCGCCTTTATGGACCGTCAGGTTGAAATCATTGACAGCGGTGACGGAGCCGAGTTCCTTTGTGGTAAAGGTCTTCGTGACGTGTTCCAAAACGATCTGTTCAGTCATCAGTATTTTCTCCTGTCTCGCGTAATGAATTTGACGATGTTATTCATGATAATGATCAGGATAATGGTCATCACCGAAAGGGCGGCAGCCTGGTTGATCTGGCCGTTCGTGCGCAGCTGATAGATCGCCACACCCAGGGTCCGGGTCTTCGGACCGTAGAGCAGGATGGACGTGGTCAGCTCACGCATACAGGGCAGGAACACCAGGAAGAACCCGGAGAGCATGGCCGGCTTGATCAGCGGCAGGGTCACGTCCTTCAGCGCGTCGTAATGCGAAGCACCGCAGGAGCGTGCCGCCTCCTCAAGCGACGGATGGACCTGCTGCAGGGCAGCGGAACTGGATTTCAGTACGTACGAGAGGTACCGGGCGATGTATGCCACCAGAATGATCCAGATCGTGTTGTACAGGGAGATGCCGAAGAATGCGCCGGACCAGGCCAGGATACAGCCGATGGACATGACCGTACCGGGCAGGGAATAGGGCAGGACGGCCATCATCTCCAGCAGCGCTCCGCCTCTGGGCTTGACCTTGTAGATCACGTACGCCAGCATGGTGCCGAGCAGCAGACAGATCAGCCCGGCGGAGAAAGCGAGGAACAGGGAGTTCTTCACGGAGTCCGTGACCATCTTGTTCTTGGTGACAACGTTGACGTAGTGCATGAAGGTCAGGTTTTCCGCGGTGAAGGGCAGCCCCCAGGCTTTGTTGAAGCTCACCAGGATGATCATGACGATCGGTGCAACGACGACCAGCGCGAGGAAAACGAAGGAGATGATCAGGAGCGGGATCTTGGCGCCGCGCAGTTTGATGAGCATCGGGCGCATGGATTTGCCTTTGATGATGTCGTAGCGTCCGTGTGTCAGCAGCCGGCGCTGGATGAGCAGCGCGATGGCAACGACGATGAACAGCACGATGGAAAGGGCCGCGGCCTGCCGGATGCCGACGAAGCTGCCGCCGGCACGGTTCATCAGTTCCACGATCATGGTCGGCAGGGTGAAGATCCCTTTGGAATACCCGACCATGGAGGGGATCCCGTAGTTGGAGAGGGATGTGATCAGCACGAGCAGGACGCCGGATGAGATGGCCGGGACGGTCAGCGGCAGGGTGATCGTGCGGATCACGTGCAGCTGGCCGGCACCGGCGATGCGGGCGCTTTCTTCAAGCGTCGGGTCCATGCGTTCCAGGGCGCTTACGACCTGCATGTAAACGAACGGGAAGTAATAGACGACTTCGATAACGATAATACCGAGGACGGAGTTGATGTTGAAGGGCGCTTTTGCGAGATGGAAGATCGACATCAGCGCTTTGTTGACGTAGCCGCCGCGGCCGGAGAACATCATATCCCAGCTCATGGCTGCCAGGAAGGGCGGGATCATGAAGGGGATCGAGAAGAGAAACTTCATCGTGCCCTTGAGCGGGATGTCGGAACGTCCGAGCAGCCAGGCAAAGAATACGCCGACGATGGTTGCGAAGAGCGTGGCGAACACCGCGATGATCAGGGTGTTCTTCATCGCCTTCAGGTTGTCCACCTGGAAGAGGACGGATCTGAACATCTCAAAATCGATCTTGCTGCCGTCCCAGAAGGTGTAGTAGATGATCATGAGACAGGGCAGAATGACGACGGTGATCAGCGCGACATAGCACAGGATCGTCATGATCTTGTCCATGGAGAGCCCGCGGCGTTTTTTGCCTTCGAGCATCAGGAAATCTTTATTGGTGACCTGCTGGTTCATGCTTTCACCCCCTTTCAAAGAATTTGCAGCTCAGGAAACTGATGCCGGTTTCCAGGCCTTCGACGTATTTTTCGTCCTCTTCATTGCCGGTGGTGATCCGCTGGACGCGGTACTCATGGCCTTCCAGGTCGATGAAGTAGTTGTAAATGTTGCCGAAGAAGGTCGCGGTGACGATTTTGGCCTTTACCGGGCTGTTTTCGTCAAAGACGATATCCATCGGGCGGATGCCCATGTCGGCTTTGTCGCTGTTCTTCGGGAAGTCGGCCGGGATCTTGTCGCTGAAGCAGATCTTCCGGTCATAGTCCAGGTAAAGTTTCCCGTCGGCTTTGCAGACCGGCAGGAAGTTGGAGACACCGACGAAGCTGAACACAAAGCGGTTGGCGGGTTTGGAAATGATCTCCTCATCCGTACCGATCTGGGCGATCGAGCCGTCCGGCTGCATGATGACGATCTTGTCGCACAGCTGCATGGCGGCTTCCTGGTCGTGGGTGATGTAAATGATCGTGGTGCCGAGTTTCTCCTGGAGCAGGCGGATCTCAACGAGCATCTGTTCCCGGAGCTTCGCGTCCAGGTTCGTGATCGGTTCATCCATGATCAGCAGGTCGCTTGAGGAGGTCAGCGCGCGGGCGATCGCCACGCGCTGCTGCTGTCCGCCCGAGAGCTGGGACGGCATGTAATTGGCGTAGCTCGACATGTTGACCATCTGCAGCGCGTCTTCGACCTGTTTGCGGATGGTTTCTTTCGGAACGCCGTGCTTTTTCAGCGGATAGGCGGTGTTGTCGTAAACGGTCAGATGCGGCCATACGGCATAGTCCTGAAAGACCACGCCGACGTTCCGGTTTTCGGGCGGAACGTTGGTCCTTCTGGAACGGTCATACATGGCTTTGCCGTTGATCGTGACGGTGCCTTCCTGCGGGTCGAGAAAGCCGCAGATGGCGCGGACCACGGTGGTTTTCCCACAGCCGGAAGGCCCGACGATGCCCAGGATCTGCCCCTCCTCGACGGTAAGGTCAAAGTGCTCCAGAACGGTTTTTTTGCCATATTTGACCGTAATGTTTTTGAGTTCGATCTTATTCACGGGTAATCACCTTCCCTATATACAGACATATGTTGGAGAGGTCCTCCAACATATGTCCGTTTTTATGGTTTATCAGGGCTGAATTATTTTCTGAAGTATTCGTTGAATTTGGCGAGCATATCGCTGCCGGTGGCCGCGAGGTCTTCCCAGTCGATCGGGAGCGCGTTCGCGGTGATCTCGGATGCGGATTTCATGCCTTCAGGGAGTTCGACACCGTCGATGATCGGGGTGATGTTGAAGGAAGGCAGGGAGGCCTGGCCGCCTTCGGGGTCGAGGATGAAGTCATAGAGCAGTTTCGCCAGTTCTTCGTTCGGGGCGCCGACCGGGATGGCGATCGGGCAGGCGATGGCCAGAACGTCTTCAGTGGCCTGATATCCGACAGGGGAACCCTGGCTGATCAGGTTGAGGGTGGTGTGTTCCGGGGAAACGCCGATCTTGTATTCGCCGCCGGCGATCTTCTGGTTGACGGCATTCGCGGAGGTATCGAATTCAACACCCTGCGCGGCCAGTTTTTCGAAGAAATCCCAGCCGTATTTGTCGCTGTGGGAAAGGCCGTAGACCCAGGCTTTCGCGGAACCGGAGGAGTTCGGGTCGGACATGATGATCTGATCGGCGAAAGCGGGATCCAGCAGACCGTCGAAGTTGCCCGGGACCTGTTCGGCCGGGGTGGCGATGGTGCTGTAGGCAAGGCCCATGATCAGGATGCGGGCGCCGGTGTAGTAGCCGTCGGCATCTTTGAACTGCGGGTCAACAGCTTCCGCGAAGGGGGAGTTGTACTGCAGCAGGCGGTCCTGGCTCTTGAAATCGATCAGGCCGGACGGTTCGGCAAGCCATACGACATCACAGGAGACGTTGCCGGCTTCGAATTCGGTGGCAAGCTTCGTGTTGCACTTGCCGGACGTGGCTGCGTAGAAGTCAAGGGTTACATTCGGATATTTCGCTTCGAAGACTTCTTTCAGAGACTGGGCAGCGTCTTCACCCGCGGAAGTATACAGCATGACAGTTCCGCTGTATTCTTCATTCGACTTGGCGGCAGCAGCGCTGACGACCATGAGCAGGGACAACAATACGATCAACAACTTTTTCATACAGATATTCCTTTCTTGGCTGAAAATCCAAATATTTGTATTTTCGATTGTACCACTTTTCCATAAAATACAAGTCCCTTTTTTCGATGATAAAATCATGTGTAAGAGCTTTGCTGCTGCAGGGCGGGCTGTTGATTTTGCCGGGACGGAAAAGCCCGGTACCGGGAGGGAAAATCTATGATCAGAGTCACTTCATTGGGCGGGAGCGGCGAGGACAGCCGGAACTGTTTCCTCGCGGAGATCGGGGAACATACGGTACTCCTTGACTGCGGCGTGCGACGGGAGATCGCTGATGTTTCGGTTGTTTATCCGCTGCTTACAAGGGAGACCGCGAAGAGACTGGATGCGGTGGTCATCTCCCATGCGCATGAGGACCATACCGCGGCGCTGCCTTATCTTTATGAACTCGGTTACCGCGGCCCGGTTTATGCCTCGCCCGAGACGATCGCGCTCATCCCGTCTTTCCTGAAAAAATGGATCGGATATGTGCGGCATAACAAAGGAACGCTGCCGTTCGATCACAATAATGCGGACAGGATCCGCTTTCTGCCGGTTTCGGAGATCCCCTTTCCTGTAACTTTCGGACGCGACGGGCATGTCGCCGGCGGGCTCTGGTTCCGCTTTGAGGCGGAAGGCCGGTCCCTGCTCTATACGGGCGACCTGACCTGTGACTCCCTGGTGCTGGAAGCCGATCCCCTGCCGGAAGCGGACCTTCTGGTCATTGACAGCGCCTATGCGGGGAAACGGCTGGTCCAGCAGGACCAGTACGGCAGACTGCTGGAGACCGCCCGCCGGGTCACCGCGAGCGGCGGACGGCTGCTGCTCCCGGTCCCGGCAAACGGGCGCGGGATCGATATGCTCGTCTATCTGAGCCGCTTCGGGCTGCCGCTTTACGCGGAAAGCGATATCGTCAAAAACACAGCCGCGCTTGCAGCTGCGAAAGACTGGATCCGGCCTTTCGAAATGCCGGAAAGCGGCTATACCCCCGTAAATGACGGAAACCGCTCTGCGCTGCTTGTGTCCGGAGCCCCGGGAATCTTCCTGTTTGGGGACGGAATGCTGACGTCGGCTGTTTCTGCGGAATATCTGGCGGCGGTTCTGCCGGACCCGCGTTCCGAAGTGATCATCTCCGGCCATTCCGCTAAAGGGACGCCTGCCAATGACCTGCTCTCAGATGATTTCCGGAAGGAATACGGCGTTCTCGCCGCTGTCTCCCGTCTGACGGTCAAGGTCCACAATGACGATGCAGACGTGCTCTCCCTGGTTTCCCGTGTCCGTCCGCAGAAGGTGATGCTTTTCCACAGCAGGGCGGAGGCCTGCTCCGGCCTTGCGGGGAAACTCGCCGCGCAGGGGATCCCCGCGGTATGCGCTGTCGGACAAACGATGGCGCTCTGATCCGCTCCGCCCCGGATCATGTCTTAAAATATCCGAAAGTCTATTTTATTGAAAATTAAATATTCTTAATGTTTATTTTATGTATGAATAACGGATAAACTTAACAATATCCGTTATTTAATATTTATAATATTAAAATTTCAGCAGAAAGAAAATGCTTATTCGACTTCGAAATAGGTTTCCGCAAAGCGGTATTTCCCGTCGGGGAGCGTAAAGGCTGTCCGCAGGGCGTAGAGGCCCGGATCGAGGGTGGACGGGTCCAGCGTGCACAGCAGCCACTGCCCATTGTCCAGTCCGGTCCCGCTGCTGACTTCGGTCCACTGCTCCGGGTACATCCCTTTCCCGATGGTCACCTGCATGGATTCGGCCTGCTGCGGGAGGGTCAGGCGGACGATCACGTCGATTTTTTCCGTATCGGCCGCGCTGAAGGACTGAAATTCCGCGGGAGATTCGATCGTGACGGCGCCGCTTCTCGATTCATCCCGAATCGGATCGTATTCTGTCGGGACGGATTCGATCCCGTTGGCGGCGGCCCAGGCGGAAGCTTCGGCCGGCAGGGTGAGGAAGACGGCCTTTTCGACATCTTCCGGCGGGGTAAAGCGGGTCGCCAGCATGCGGTTTTCGCGGTTGATCGGGACTTCGGTGTAGTACTCATCGTATTCATACGGTTCATTGCCGCTCAGAAAGACCTCCGTGGTTGTTTCACGGCAGGCTGCGGTGGGCAGTTTCCCGGAAGGCAGGCAGACCCGGACCTGCGAAACGCCGGCGGGGACTTCCCAGCCGGAGATCGGGATCCCGCGGTGCGCGTATTCCATGACCGAGCGCCAGAGGATCTCGGCCGTACCGCGGGCACGGCTGCTGTCCGTCTCAAAGGCGGAAACGGTCCGGGGTTCCCCGACCCGCAGGGCAAGGGAGAGGACGGTGGTGTACCCGCTGATCCAGATGCTGTCCTCCTCCGCAACGGTCCCGATCCGGACCGCGGAGGGTCTGCCGGACAGGCTGACAGATTCGTGGTCCTGTGCGAACACGTTGTGGACGAGATAGGCCAGGTTTTCGGCAATCAGGGATTTCCGGACTGCGGGCTGCGGGTCTTCTTCCGTTCCGTCCGCCATTTCAATGCGCAGGATCGTCACGGGGTGCATACCGCCGCTGGCATCGGTCCCGGCCTGTTTCCCCAGTGCCGCGAACGGGATGAGAGCATAGGCGACGGATTCCGCGGAGTCCGTACTGCCGCGGTAGAGGATCTCGCTGTCGGGAACAGCATGGCTGTTCGTCAGTCCGAAAAGTGCGGCGTTGCGCTGGACGGAACCGCTGCCGAACGTGCGGAGGTAGGCGGTGAGCGGCCGAAGCCCGTCACGGGTCAGCGCATTGCGCAGGGAGACCGGCCCCAGATAATCTGCCGTATCGGCGGAAGTTTCATCCGGGTAGCTGTTTTCGAGATCCCACAGCAGGGTGGACGGCGCACTGCTGCCGCTGAACGCGGTCAGCGCGGCGAAGAAATTTATGGTGCTGCCGATCGGGTAGGTCTGCAGGACGGAGACATCGGTCCGGTTGTTTTCCCGGTCGGTCTGAGCTTCCAGCGCGGCCAGCAGTTCTCCGCTGTTCACGTCCAGGACCGCTGCGCTGACCGGTGCGGTCCGCAGCGCTTCCGCCGCATCTTCGGCTGCATCCGCGTCGATGTCCGGAGCCGCCGGACAGGCGGCTGCTTTTTCTTCCGGGGAAAGGTCCGATACCGCGCAGCGCAGATAAGCCTGGAGTTCGGCATCCTCGGAGGTGATGACCTTCATCCCGCCCCGTTCGGCCTGTTCGCGGCCGTACGCGTTCATCACGGCAGCCAGTGCCTTGCGGGTGATGATGTCCGGTTCGGCCTCTCCGACGTAGTGCGGCGGTTCATAAATGGTGAAGTTGCTGCGGGAAAGGGCTTCCGACTCTTCTCTGCTGAAGAGCCCGGCTCCGGTCAGCAGGGCGAGCTGCTGCAGGTAGGAGTCGCGGAGTGCCCCTTTGGAATCGATTGGGTTGAGCATCGGGGCGTTGATGATGGCGCTCAGCAGCACGCATTCGGCGTCGCTGAGGTCATCCCCGCCCTTGTCAAGATAGAGCCGGGCGGCGGCATCCAGCCCGAAAGCCATCTGTCCGAACCAGGCCGTGTTGTAGTACCAGGTCAGGATCTGTTCCTCACCGAAGGTTTCCGTTACCTGGCGTGTCAGGAGCCGGACGAGCAGTTCCGGACGGGAGGATGCGGCGATCTCTTCCGCGTAAACGTCCCGCACCATTTCTTCCGTGACGGGCCGGGCGGTGCCGTATCGGACCGCATTTTCGCGGGTCAGACGGGCGGCTTCCGCAAAGCGCGGGGGAAAGCAGCCCGCTCCGGCGCTTTCACAGAAAGCAAGGTCCCGGCTTTCGAAATGCTCATAAGCCAGTGTGAAAAGCAGGGTCTCCCCGTCCCTTGCGTAGAAGCGGGTCGGCTCCGGTTTGCCGGTATAGCGGGCCCGGAACGGCTCCAGGGAGGGCAGTGTCTGTGTGAACAGGGCATAGCGCAGGCCGAGATAAACGCCCGCGGTCAGGAGCAGCGCGAGGACCGTCAGCCCGAAAAGCTTCAGAATGCCCGTCGGATCCGGTTTCCGGATCCCGGATCTGCGGTGTCTTCGCAGGATGACGGAACGGGCTGCTTTCATTGCCCCTTATTTGCTCGCGGCCAGGGCAGCGGCTGCGATGAAGAGTGTGACAAGAAGGTAAGAGATCTCCCTGCGGGAGCGGGGAACGGTGTCGTACATCACGGGCTTCTGATCGGCCTCATTGAAGGCAAAACCGAGCTCCGGTCCGCAGAGCCACGCGAGCAGTGCACCGCCCAGCAGACCGCCGAGGTGCCCCCAGTTGTCGATCCCGCCCCGCAGTCCGAGGGCGAGGTTGATGAGGATCACGAAACCGATATTCTGCAGGGCCCGTTTGTAATTGCGCAGGATGCGGCGGTTTTTGTAAAGGAAGAGCGCCTGGGCTGCGATCAGCCCGAAAAGGGCCGTGGATGCACCGACGGAGACGGTCTTCGGGGCGGCGGCATGGGAAAGCACGTTCCCCGCGAAGCCGCTGATCAGGTAAAAGCGCAGGAAATTCCAGTGCCCGTAATAGTGCTCCAGGGACGGCCCGATCGTGAAGAGCGCGTACATATTGAAGAGAATATGCAGGATGGACCCGTGCAGAAAGACCGGGGTGATGAGCCGCCAGTACTGGTGGTAGTAGCTGATATACGGGCTGATCTTCGCGCCGAAAGCCATCGGGTAATCCACACCCCAGCGCCATTCGCTGACCGCCTGCATCAGGTAGATGACCGCTGTCAGACCGATCAGCGTATAGGTGACGACAGGCTTCCCCTGGACCAGCCGGAAGGAGATTGTCGGCCGTTCCTTTGGCTCCGGCGCGGTGTTTTCCGGGGTTTCGTTTGGTTCGGGACGGTATTCTTCACTCATTGGATCGTGACCTTCCTGTTTGCGCTGCGCATATGTTCTGCTTTCAGGATCGTGAGAATATCGGCGGCAGCCCGGTCGATCTCATCGTTGATAACGGTATAGTCAAAATCCTGCACTCCGGTCAGTTCTTTTGCGGCGGTTTGGATGCGGATCTGCAGGTCTTTTTCGGACTCGGTGTTGCGGTTCCGGAGCCGGCTGAGCCAGATCTCGGCATCCGGCGGGAGGATGAAGATCGAAACCGCCTGCGGATAGATGGCTTTGACCTTTTTCATCCCCTGGGAATCCAGGCGCAGGATGATATCCTGGCCGGCAGCAAAGGCGTTTTCGATCTCAAAGCGGGGCACGCCCTTCAGGTCGTTGTAAACGACCGAATGTTCGATCATCTCCCCGTTCACGATCATGTTCAGAAATTTTTCCCGCGTGATGAAATGGTAGTCTTTTCCGTCCGTTTCATTTTTTCTGCGCGGTCTGGTGTTGCAGGTAACGACAAAATGAAAATCAATATCCGAGATCTCTTTCATGCGGTTGATCACAGCGTCTTTCCCGGACCCGGACAGGCCGGAAATGATGATGATCAGCGGCTCCGGTTTTTCAAATGAAAAATGTAAGCTTTCGTTTCCCATAACAGTCTCCCCGATTGTCTTGATTATAATTGAGTTTGATGCTTTTGCGGTGGGGAAAACTGTCTTATGCCAACATATGAGTACATTTGTGAAAAATGCGGGGCTCCTTTCAGCCTGTTCCTGACGTACGCGGATTATGACAGCGCGGAAGTGCGCTGTCCGGAATGCGGGACGGACCGTGTCCGGCGGAAGATCCGCCCGGTGCGGGTCGCGGTGAACGAAAAAGTCCGGCTGCAGCGCCTGGGGGAAGAAGCCGCGGGGAACAACAGCACGCAGATGCTCGGCAGGGTCATGCGGACAGTGCAGGAACAGTCCGGAAAGCAGCTGCCTCCGGACACCAATGAGGCGCTGACCCGTCTGGAACGGGGCGAGCCGCCGGCAGAGATCAATAAGGATTATTAGGCTCGGGAGCATGGGATGCCGACTGAAATAAGGCTGATGACTCCGGAGGACCATGAACGGGTCCTCCGGTTGTGGAAAAGCGTGCCCGTCATCGGGCTGCGGGAATATGATGATGGCCGTGAAGGCTTCGGGCGGTTCCTGCGGCGCAATCCGCGGACCTGTTTTGCGGCGTCGGATGGCGGGGAGATCGTCGGGACGATCCTGGCCGGACATGACGGCCGCCGCGGCTTCCTTTACCATGTGGCCGTGTCCCCGGACCATCAGGGACAGGGGATCGGAAGGCGGCTGACGGAAGCGGCGATGGAAGCCCTTTCACGGGAAGGGATCTTCAAGACCGCACTGGTGGTTTTTGCAGATAATGACGGCGGAAATGAATTTTGGGAAAAACTCGGGTTCGCTGCCCGGCCGGACCTGATTTACCGGAACCGGGAAAATGACCTGAGCGGCGGAACGGCCAGGGAACAGGAGTGATCATGGCGAAGGAAACGGAACGGAAAGAAGAAGAGGTCGTATTCGGTGCGTGGGCGAACGGCGGGGCTGCGCTGGGAAAGCTCGCGGACGGACGTGTGGTTTTCGCGAAGGGCGTGCTGCCGGGAGAAAAGGCCCGGGTGCGCTACACGGAGCGGGAAGCGCGGTTCATCTCCGCGGAGGTGGTCCGGCTGCTGACCCGTTCCCCGATGCGGATCGAGCCGCGCTGCCCGCTTTACGGAAAATGCGCGGTCTGCTGCCTTCAGAACCTGGAATATCCCGACCAGCTCCATGCCAAGCGGGAGATCCTGATCGATCACCTGACCCGCATCGCCGAACTGGAGAATGCCGAAAGTCCGGTGCTTCCGGCGGTTGGGGCCCCTTCGGAATGGAACTATGCCCGTACGCTGCGGCTCTGGCCGGACGCGGAGGGAAATTTCTGCCTGCCGGATGAAAACGGATCGCCGGTCCGTCTGGAAGCTTATTGCCCCATCACGGCCGAATGTCTGAATGAGGTCCTGGCTTCGCTGACGCTGGAACCCGGCAGCGGTATCACGGAAGCCGAACTGCGCGCGGGTGACGGGGACGGGATCCAGCTGATCCTGAAGGGCGAAACGGATAAACCGGAAGACGAGATGGAAAATGACACTGAGATCTCCGTGGTCTATCAGGGCCCCGGATCGTCCTATGTGATGGCGGGCGTCAGTACGCTCAGCCAGACAGCCGCCGGTGTGCGCGTCTGTGCTTCGGACAGCAGCCCCTTTATCGAAAATCCGGCCGTAATGGATATCCTGTGTGAAAAGCTGACCCCGCTGCTGCCCGGCATTGGGGAAGCCTCCCTGCTGGATATCCGCTGCGGGACCGGGTTCTGGAGCCGTTGGTTCGGGGCCCGCTGCCGCGCGGTGAACGCACAGATGGATGATGAGAGCCTGTGCGAGGATTTTGTGTATAACCTGGATGAGCTGGAGAACGTTTCGCTGTATATCGGGACACCGGCGGAGATCCTGCCCGGCCTGCCGGTCCCGGAGAAGGAATGGCTGCTGATCGAGGGCGGGACTTCCGGCCTGGGGGAACATGACCTGCAGCTGCTCTGTGTTCGCGGCCCCGAAAAGATCATTGCCCTTTATGAAGATCCCGCGATTTTCGCGCGCGATATCAAACGCCTGACCGGGTCAGGGTAGCGGGTCAGCACGGTCCTGCCGTTTGATCCCGCACCGCAGACGGCCGCTGTCGGCTGTCTGGCGATCCTGGAGCCTTAGCGTCCGCTGCTGCGGAAATGGGAAGGTGAATAGCCGGTCACGCTCTTGCAGAGGCGGGAAAAATAATTCAGGTCATGGATCCCGATCCTGCTGATCGAGCAGAACTCCAATGCCGCGCTGAAGGTGGCTAACCGCGGCTATGTGATCGAAAACGGTGAGATCGTGCTGGCGGATACCTCCGCGAACCTGCTTGCCAATGAAGACGTCAAAAAGGCGTATCTCGGCGGGCAGTAAGGCACGTGTAAAACAAAGAGGCTTTGTAAATGGAAATCAATGAATTGAAGAAAAAAAGCTGTGAGCTGCGCAAGTCCGCCCTGAAGGCGATCGCGCATGCCGGCTCCGGACATCCCGGCGGTTCCATGTCCGTGATGGACATCCTGACCGTGCTGTATTACCGGGAACTCAGAAACATCGATCCCGCGGACCCGCACCGTGCGGACCGTGACCGCATGGTCCTTTCGAAGGGCCACGCCAATCCGGCGCTGTACGCGGTGCTGGCGGACAAGGGCTTTTTCCCGGTTGAAGAGCTTGATACGCTCCGCGCGCTGGGCAGCCGCCTGCAGGGCCATCCGGACCGTTCCAAGACCCCGGGCGTGGATGCCTGCGGCGGTTCGCTGGGACAGGGCACCTCTGTGGCTGTCGGTCTCGCGATGGGCGCGAAGGCTGCCGGCCTGGACACAAGGGTCTATATGATCGCCGGCGACGGTGAGATCCAGGAAGGACAGACCTGGGAAGCCGCGATGTCCGCAGTCCAGTACAAACTGGATAACCTGACCTGGATCGTGGACAACAACGGTCTGCAGATCATGGGTACGAACGATGCCGTGATGGGCGTCGGCAGCCTGGAAGACAAATACCGCGCTTTCGGTTTCGAGGTCTTTTCCGTGGACGGGCATGATTATGAACAGCTGATCAACGCCTTTGAGACCGAAGTCACCGGCAAACCGAAGTGTATCGTTGCCCATACCGTCAAGGGGAAGGGCGTCTCCTTTATGGAAAATGAAGTGAAATGGCACGGCGCCGGTCTGACCCCGGAACTGCTGGAAGAAGCCCTGAAAGAACTGGATGAGAAGGAGGCGTCATTATGACCACGACCGCGACCCGTGTCGCTCTGGGTGATGCACTGAAAGCACTCGGTGAAGAAAATGAAAAAGTGATCGTGTTCGACGGCGATGTCGCCAGCGCGACCTATACACAGACTTTTGGCAAAGCATTCCCGGACCGTTTCTATGAGATGGGGATCGCCGAGGCGAACATGGCCGGTGTTGCAGCCGGTATGAGCGAGTTCGGCTTTATCCCGTTCGTCTCCACGTTCGCCGTCTTCGGTACGGGACGCGCCTATGACCAGGTCCGCAATACGATCGCCTACGGTCATTACAACGTGAAGCTCGCCATGACCCATGCCGGCATCACCGGCGGTCCGGACGGCGGCTCCCACCAGGCGATCGAAGACCTGGCGCTGATGCGTGTCATCCCGGGCATGACGGTCCTTTGCCCCTGTGATACCGCAGAGACCCATCAGGCTGTCCGGCTGGCCGCAGAGATCGAAGGCCCGGTCTATATCCGCCTCTCCCGCATGGCCACTCCGGACTATCCGGAACATCCCTTTACTCTGGGCGGCAGCCATGTGGTGCGCGAAGGAAAAGACGCGGTCATTTTCACGAACGGCACGATGGTGAGCCGCTCGATCGATGCAGCGGAGATCCTCGCGGCGAAGGGCATTGACTGCGCGATCGTTGATCTTTACTCGGTCAAACCGATCGATGAGAAGCGGATCACTGAATACGCCGAAAAATGCGGCAAGGTCATCACCGTGGAAGAGCATTCCGTCATCGGCGGGCTCGGCGACGCGGTCTCCATGGTGCTCGGCGATGTCTGTGTCCCGATGAAACGCATCGGTGTGCAGGATAAATTCGGCGGCTCCTCAAAGAAACCGGAAGAACTGCTGGCCGCCTACGGCCTCGACGGCGAAGGCATTGCCGCCCAGATCGCAGCCTGGCTGAAATGAATAGTGACAAGTGACAAGTGTCAAGTGAATAGAATTGCGTTGCCGCTGCGCGGCGGTTTGTATGCGCTGCGCGCTGGATCCGGAAAAACGGTGCCGGGCAAAGCCCGGCGCCGTTTTTCTTAACTGACTGCTGACCACCAACGACTAATGACCAGTGACCAGTGACTAATGACTAATGACTAAATTCTTGCGGGTTTCGTACTTTTATGATTGAATTATAGATATTCATAAGGAGGCGCCATGGACTTTCTTGAGGAGCTGAACCGGGCATCTGCATCCGGCAGGGCTTTCGCCGTCTGCGTTCTGACGGCCGCGGAGGGTGCCGCGCCGCGTCACGCCGGTGCGAAGATGATCGTTTTCGAAGACGGCACCGCGTCCGGAACCGTCGGAGGCGGTGCGGTCGAGCAGCATGTGACCGCCGACGCGCTGGAATGCCTCCGCTCCCGGAAGACACTGCTGAAGACCTGGCCGGTCATTCAGTCCGATGGAATTCAGTCCGGCAGTATGACGGTCTATATTGAGCCCTCCTTCCCCCGCTCCCGGCTGGTCCTGTGCGGCGCCGGCCATGTGGCGGGAAAGCTGGTCCCGCTGGCAAAGACGCTCGGTTTCCGTGTCACGGTGATCGATATCCGGGATGAAAGCATGGTTCGGGAACGCGCCGGCAGCGCGGACGAACTGCTGATCGTCCCGTCCTGGGCAGAAGGCCTTGCCCGGGTGCCCGAAGGGCCGGATACCTATCTGATTGCCTGTGCCTTCAATTTCGAGCAGGACGAAGAGATCCTTTACCGCCTGGTGCAGCGGGAGAGCGCGTATGTCGGGATGCTGGCCAGCGCTTATAAGCGTCAGACGATTTACGGACATCTGCGCTCGCGCGGCATTTCCGCGGAACAGCTGGAAAAGGTCCATTCCCCCATCGGGCTGCAGATCGGTGCCGAAACGCCGGAAGAGATCGCAGTCTCGATCGCCGCGGAACTGGTCCGTGCCCGTGCGGAAGCACAGCCGGAAAGACGCTGAAACAGTCAAAAATCAGGCCTGAAAAGCCCTTCGGTATATACGGCTGGACTTTCCAAAGAGCCTGTGCATGAAAACCAATCTGTCGTCCCTGACAAAGTGATTGGGGCGAAGCTGCGGCTTCGAATAAATCGGGCAAAGCACGTACCCTGGAAAGCAGGGGATGACAGTAAAAAAAAGCGCGGCCAGCGGCCTATGCAAACACACGAAAGATCGTGCCGCGCCATATTATGCCATGCAAAATACTCACTTCCGACTGCCGCGCGCAAATCAAAGTGAGCCATTATAACAGGTATCCGCCGATAATTATGAGTGAGTCTCAATAAAAGCTGCGGG
>CADBKS010000034.1 GCA_902795255.1 uncultured Chloroflexota bacterium | reverse complement strand
CGAGGCCATGGCCCTGTCCGACAAGATCATCATCATGAATAAGGGCGTCGTGGCGCAGATGGGCACACCGCAGGAGATCTACTATCACCCGGTGAACGAGTTCGTGGCCGACTTCATCGGCGAGGCCAACTTCCTGAAGGGGAAGATGACCGCCCGGGACGGCGCCCTGGCGGAGCTCGACATCGAGGGCAATCCCCTCAGGATCGAGGCGGCGGAGCACATGGAGGCCGGAAAGGACTATACCCTGGTGCTGCGGCCCGAAGCCGCGTCTCTCGCGGACGAAGGAGGACTGCCCTGCGAGGTGGTGCTCAGCTGCTTCATGGGCTCGTACCAGAACTATCACGTGAAGGTCGGAAACACCCTGGTCAAGCTAGAGGAGCACAACCCGAAGAACAAACGCATCTACAACGTCGGGGATACCTGCTGTCTGGTGTTCGAGCCGGACTCCGTGCATGTGCTCTGACAGTCACTCACAGATCAGACAGGCCGCGGCAGTGCCGCGGCCTGTTTTGATGTTTGATTATCACCTTCTAACCGGTTATACGCTTATCCTTTGGTACAATGTTTGTACGGTGACGCTATGGAATTTGTGAGCTGTATCTTATATCTGGGCTTTCTGGGAGTCGTTTCCTTTCCTGTTGGACGGCTCATTTCGCGATTCGGCCCCGGACCGGACAGCTTCTGGTACCGAGAACGGTCCTGGGAACTGGGCGGAAAGATCTATGAGAAGCTCAATATCAAAAAATGGCAGAACCGCATTCCGGATATCAGTCAGGTGCTGGGGCGCCTGATGCCGAAAAAGAAACTGGGGATCGGCATAACCGCCGAAAAAGTCGGCATCATGATCCGCGAGACCTGCACGGCTGAGGCGGTCCATAACCTGCTCAACATCGCCGGGCTCCGTCTGCTTTCCCTCTGGAGCGGGGCCGGCGGGGTCGTGATCTACCTGATCTATTTCTTTCTGGGGAACCTGCCTTTCATCCTCGTCCAGCGCTACAACCGCCCGCGGCTCATTCAGCTGCAGCACCGGCTGGAACTGAAGGAAGGCAAATAATCCGCCGGGATCCCTTTACACGGACAAAATTCAGCCCTTTTTTCTAACGATCAGGGCCGCCGGCTGAGCCGGTGGTTTGCTCTGCGCCTGTTTATTTGCGGAACAGGAGCTTCGCAGCGCCGGGTTTGTTTAGCTGCGGGCTTCTGCTTACTGCAGGATCGGCTTTTTCAGCGGGAGGCCGGTCCGGCGCGGATAGCCTGAAGGGGTCGGGGATGTTTTCGGGATCGAGACCAGCCAGCGCTTTCCTTCCACACCGGGCAAGTCCACTTCCGTCAGAGCGGGTTCCGAACCGCCGAGTCTGCTGATGGCGGCAGCCGCCGTCTTCACTTCCTCCGGAGCGCTTTCCCCCTTCATCGCCAGCATCCTCCCGCCGGGTTTCACCAGCGGCAGCAGGTATTCGCAGAGCACCGGCAGGATCGCGACCGCCCGTGCAGTGGCCGCGTCATATTTCTCCCGATGGGCTTTGTCCGCGCCGAGCTCCTCCGAACGGTCTTTCAGCACCTTCACCCCTTTCAGATGGAGCGTGTTGGCGGCCAGCTGACAGAAATCCGCTTTCTTGCCGACCGAATCCACCAGCGTCAGCCGCATTTCCGGATAAAAGATGCGCAGCGGGATCCCGGGGAACCCGGCGCCGGTCCCGACATCGATCAGGGACCTGCCGTTCATATCGCCCAGCACCGGTACGCAGGAGAGCGAATCCAGAAAATGTTTGACGCGGATCCCTTCGGGATCCCGGACCGCGGTCAGGTTGATCTTCGCGTTCCAGTCCATCAGCAGCGCTTCATAGACCCGGAACTGTTCCTGCTGCTCTGCGCTGAGGCTGATATTATACAGATCCGATGCCGATTTTATCCAGTCGATCATAGCTTTACTTTTTCATCCTTAAAACTTCTCTGGCGGACCGCCTCAAAAATCAGGATGCCCGCCGCGATCCCCGCGTTCAGGGATTCGACCGCTCCCGGCATCGGGATCAGGATCCGTCCATCCGAAAGCGCCAGTGCCCGGTCACAGGGGCCGTTCCCTTCCGAACCGATAATAATCGCGGTCGGACCGGTCAGGTCCGTCTTCCAGCAGGAAGTCCCGCCGTCCGAATCCGCCGCGAGCACCTGCATCCCCGGCTGCGCACGGAGCCAGCGCTCCGCACTGTCCCAGTCCGTCTTCACGATCGGGAGCCGGAAATGCGTCCCCATCCCCGAACGGATGACCTTCGGGCTGAATTCGTCCGCGCAGCCCGGCATCAGCAGCACAGCATCTGCCCCGGCTGCCGCAGCGGTCCGGAATAGCGTACCGAGATTGCCGGGATCCTGGATCCCGTCAGCCAGGATCACGAAACCGGCTTTTTCGGGCAGCTGCCGCGGACGCATCCGCATCACCGCCAGAACACCCTGCGGGGAATCCGTTCCCGCGATCGAATCCATCAGCCGCGGGTCGATCTCCTCAGCCGGAACACCGGCATCCGCAAAGCCCTTTACCAGCGCTTCCGCCCGTGCACTGAGCAGTCCGCTCCAGAGAAGGTACGCACAGTCCTCCGCATGGGCAAGGGCTTCCTCTACCAGGCGGATCCCTTCGGTGATATAAAGTCCGGCAGCCTCACGTTCCCGGCGTTTGCTCACCAGGGCGCGGACTTCCCGGATCTTCTGATTCTGAGAGGATGTGATCATCTTACTGCGGGCCTTTCCGCCCGAACTGTTTTTCAAGCATATCGATGCTCAGGTGAATCATCGTCGGACGTCCGTGCGGACAGGTCCGCGGGGAACGGCACTGCTCCAGATCCCGGAGCAAAGCCCGCTGTTCTTCCGTCGTCAGGGTCTGTCCGCCCTTCACCGCCATCCGTTTGCAGACGTAGGAAGCGACCCGTTCCGAAGTCAGCCCGGCCATCGGGGTCTCATCGTTCTCGATATCCTCCACCACGGCGGCGATCGCCGCGGCCGGGGAACCTTTCTCAAAAATCGTCGGCATGGCCGTCACCCGAAAAGCCGACGGACCGAATTCCTCGATCTGAAAGCCCAGCTTCGTCAGAACGGGCATATTTTCCTCAAGGCGGGAAGCCTGCCAGGGCGGCAGCTGGACCACCGCCGGCTCCAGGAGCGTCTGGGAGACGATCGTTCCGTTCGCCTCCGCATCGAGCATTTTTTCATAAAGGATCCGTTCATGCGCCGCGTGCTGGTCGATCAGATAAAGCCCGTCCGGGCCTTCGGCAATGATATAGGTCGAGCCAATCTGGCCGATCCAGCGCAGGATCGGGAAGAAGGGGGCAGGAGCCGATCCTGCCGGCTGCGGCGGTGTGAACACCGCCGGCGGGGTATCTTCCGATGCCGTGACCGGCACTTGCGGAGCGGTACTTTGTTCCTGAGAGGAGGCAGCCGGCGGTTCCGGCATAAACGGCTGATATACCGCCGGGCCCGGCTGCGAACCGGGTTCCGGTTCTGCAGGACCGCGTTCCGATGTCAGAAAAGAAGAACGCCACAGCGGCTGTTCCGTCGGAACACTCTGTCCGGCAGGATCGTAAGGCGGCGGTGTCGGCCGGTAGGAAGGCCAGGAAACAGGCGTGTTCAGTTCGGGGACCGGGGACTGTGTGATCAGCCCGCGCCGGACCGCCCGATGGACTCCGCCGATGATCTTATCCGGATTTTTGAAACGGACCTCCGCTTTGGCCGGATGTACGTTGACATCCACATCTTCCGGATCCATCGTGATAAACAGCGCCACCAGCGGGAAACGCCCCACCATGATCAGCGTCTGATAAGCCCGCTGGACCGAGGAATTCAGTGCCTGTTCCTGGACCCAGCGTCCGTTTACGAAAAAATTCATCTCCCGGCGGTTGGAGCGTGTCAGCCCCACAGGGCTGATAAAGCCGAAAATATCCAGACCGTCTTCGGAGAGATCCACCTCGATGAACTGCTTGGCGACTTCCAGTCCGTAGATCGCTGTCAGGATCTCACGGTAATTGCCGTTGCCCGTGGTCTGGAGCGTGGTCTTTGTCTCGTTGATCAGCTGCCAGCGGATCTCCGGATAAGCCAGCGCATAACGGGAGATCAGCGTTTCGATCTGGTTGCGTTCGGTCGTATCACTTTTCAGGAATTTCAGCCGGGGCGGGACATTATAGAAGAGGTCTTCGATCATGATCGTCGTACCGAAAGGCGCCCCGACAGGTTTGTTCGAAGTCACGAAACCGCCGTCGACAACGATCCGCCGGCCGGTTTCACTGTCCGCGGTGCGGGTCGTGATCGTCATCCGGGAAACCGAACCCGCGGCCGCCAGTGCCTCACCGCGGAACCCGAGCGTCCGGATATGGAACAGGTCATCCGCCGTCCGGAGCTTGGACGTGGCGTGCCGCTTGACAGCCGTCTCCAGTTCATCCGCGGGAATGCCGCAGCCGTCATCCGTGATCTCGATCAGCTTTTTTCCGGCCTCCTCGATGTGGATCACGATCTTCGATGCGCCCGCATCGATGGAGTTTTCGATCAGTTCCTTGACGACCGAAGCCGGCCGTTCGATCACCTCACCTGCCGCGATTTGGGATGCGACCTCATCCGCTAACACCTGGATCGTCACTGCAATTCCGCCTTTCCGCCCGGACCGGAGATCAGGATATCCGTGATCCCGCCGACCGTATTCATCCGTGTCCGGACCTCTTCCGCCGATCCGGCAGGACAGATCACATGGACATTCGGTCCGGCATCGACCGTCGCGAAACAGGGAAGCCCCTCATTCCGCCAGATCCGGACCTGTTTGATCAGAGCCATTGTAGCCGGCTCCCAGTAAAACAGCGGCGGGAGTTGTGTCATCATCACCGCATGCATCATCACCATATCGCGCTCGCTGACCTCCGCAAGCGCATCAAAATTCCTGTTCAGTACCGCCTCACGGCATGCTTTCACCCGTTCCGGCGCGGTCTTCACCCGCTCCGCCTGAAACGGACTGGTGAGCGCGGACTGATGGCCGGCGGATGAGCCGACCTTCTTATGCTCGCTGCTGACCACCGCGATCAGATCGGTCAGGTCCCAATAGTCGGGCGGAGCGATGGAAACGGCATACGAATCCGAATCGCCCGTTCCGGGGATCCATTCACAAAAGCCGCCCGGAACGGAACGGCAGGCGGAACCGGAGCCCAGACGCGCCAGACGGGAACACTGCTTTTCGTCAGGATCCAGTCCGGCAGCAGCCGAAGCCGCCGCAGCGAGCGCGGCAAAGGCAGCCGCCGAGGAAGCGATCCCCGCGCCCATCGGAAAGTTGTTTTCACTTACGACCTCCGCATACCCGGCGTCCGGCGCCAAACGGCGCACCTCATTCAGGAAAACAGAAACCCGGGAAAGCGCGGGGCCGGACAGTTCTTCGCCGTTCACCGTCAGCACATCCCGGTGCAGTCCGCTGTCAAAAGTCACCGCGGTCCGGGTAAACAGGGCTCCGAGGTTCATCGAAAGCGAACCGTTCGCCGGCAGACGAAGTTCGTTGTCCCGGTTCCCCCAATATTTGATGAAAGCAATATTCGGATGAGCAGCAGCGGAAGCAGTTCGTGCCATATCAGTCTTCCAGTGCGATCAGGATCTCGGTCGCGATCCGGCGGGCCTGTTCACGGGTCACATACAGGTTGTTCTCCCCGCCGTAAAACACTTTTTCCTCTTCCGGGCAAGTCTCGGTAAAACGCAGACAGATGTCATCTTCGAATCCGGCATCTTCATGATCGGCAAACGCTTCAAAAGTGATCGTATCGTCCAAAATCTTTACAGCCATGGTTCCTCCCGTTCTGACATTTTGATTATGGTATCAGTATAGCAAAAAAGCAGAAATCCCGCTATACTAAAAAGCAGTTTTATACCGGTCATTTCTTTGAAGAAATTATGTTCGAATTTACTTGAAATTCACAGGAAATCGGCTATACTTAACCATAAGTGAAATTGCTTATATGCAGACCAGAAATTCATAGCGATGGAGTTACAACATGGCACCGAAAACCAAAAAGAACATGGAACCGCTTTCACCGGTCACCGAGATCGAACCGGAAGCCCGCAAAATGATGCTCAAAAAGGCACTGAATGATATTTCAAAACGATACGGCGAAGGATCGATCATGCGCCTTGGGGAAGCAAAACAGATGGAAATCGAAGTGATCCCCACCGGATCGCTCGGCCTTGACCTCGCACTGGGCGTCGGAGGGATCCCCCGCGGCCGCATCACGGAGATCTACGGGCCGGAATCCTCCGGTAAGACGACGATCTGCCTTCATGTCGTCGCGGAAGCCCAGAAACAGGGCGGAACTGCGGCATTTATCGATATGGAGCATGCACTGGACCCGGTCTACGCACACAAGCTCGGTGTCAACATCAATGAACTGCTCGTTTCCCAGCCGGATACCGGTGAACAGGCGCTCGAGATCTGCGAAACACTGGTGCGTTCCGGAGCGGTCGATGTGATCATCGTAGACTCCGTTGCAGCACTTGTCCCGCGGGCAGAGATCGAAGGCAGCATGGGCGACGCATCCATGGGTATGCAGGCCCGCCTGATCTCCCAGGCAATGCGGAAGCTTTCCGGCATCATCAACCAGACCAAGACCGCCGTTATCTTCACCAACCAGCTGCGTCAGAAGATCGGCGTCATGTTCGGCAATCCTGAAACCACGACCGGCGGTCTGGCAATGAAGTTTTATGCGTCTGTCCGTATGGACGTCCGCCGGACCCAGTCCATCAAAAAGGCCGGCGAAGTGATCGGCGGGCATGTCCGGGTCCGTGTCGTCAAAAACAAGGTGGCACCGCCGTTCGCCACCGCTGAATTTGACCTGATGCACAACAGCGGCATCAACAAAACCGCGGAGATCCTGGATCTGGCCGCACAGCTGGACATCGTCAAGAAACGCGGCGCTTTCTACTCCTATCAGGACCTCAAGCTCGGTCAGGGACGCGACAAGTCGATCGAATTCCTGAACGTGAACCTGGAACTGCGCGACGAGATCGAGGAACAGATCCGCGATTTCGCCAAGGATGCCGATACGCCGATCCTGCAGTTCAGCAGCGAAGAAGATGATGACGATGTTGAATTCGAACGCATCGGGACCGCACCGTCCGGCATGGATCTCGATGACGAAGATGATGATGACGACGATGATCTCTAAAGAGATCTGAAAACGCATTCAAAACAGCCGGTCAAAGCGCCGGCTGTTTTCTTTTTCCGCAGGTCCGGACCGTCACCGGGCGGGGACTTTAAAAATTCATCAGCGAAGTCCAAATAAACAGACCTGAAAAAAAGAATAATTTTGTATAATACCGATATTACAAAAAAAGGAGGACGTCTTATGAAAAGGATCTACTTTACGATCACCGGAACAAACCACTATTTCGGGCATGAATTCTTTGAACCGAAGATGACGGTCCGCCTTGTCAAGGAACCGGACAACATCCACGACGCGGAAGCGATCCGTGTGGAAGCTGAAGGGCTCGGCAAAGTCGGATACGTCGCCAACTCCACTTATACCACGGCAGGTATCAGCTGGAGTGCGGGCCGCATCTATGATAAGATCGGGAAAACCGCCGAAGGTACAGTGATGTACAAACTGCCGCGGAATGTCCTGTGCTATATCAACGAGGACTCCATCATCGGCGGGATCCCGGATGAGGATGAGGAAAAAGGGACCGGCTTCGCAGGAAAGGCTTTTAATGATGAGCCCCGCGATGATCACGAAGAAGAAGATGATGATGATGACCGCGGCGGTTTCAGCACAGACAGCGTCTGCGGTATCAGGCTAAATTTTTAGGAAACGCTTCCGGGAGGAGATCTTCACCACCCTTTCTCTTCCCGGTCCCGTCAGCGGACGGTACGGCGGAATCACTGAATTCCCTGTACCGTCCCGTACGGCAGTGATCAAAAAGGGCAAAACACCTGTTTTGCCCTTTTCCCGACTAATCTCCAAGCGGCTTGCTGAGTTTTACCAGCTTTGTCATGGAAGCGACGACCTTCTTCAGACCGACGCTTTTGAACTGGATCGTCACGACTTCATCCCCGCCGTCAAGCCTGCTCTCCAGGACCGTTCCCTCGCCCCATGAATTATGGCGCACCTTATCCAGCGGATGGAACTCCTGCTTTGCATCCGTCTTCGGTACGGGTTTCGAAACCGCAGGCCTCGAGATCGCGGATCCTGTTTTGCGGATCGGCTCCGATGACCGGGTATACGTTGAAGTTCCGGAAGAAGCCGCACTGAACACACCGCGGCTCCAGGACGGGTTGTTCTCCCATCGGGAAGCGGAACAGGCAGCGGGACGGCTGACTCTGGCCGAAGAACGGCCGCTGAGATCGCGGATCAACTCCTGCGGAATATCGTCAATAAAACGGGAGCGGATCATGCTGTCCACCTCACCGTATGCGTACCGCTGTTCCGCCCGGCACAGGGTAAGGCTGTTTTTAGCCCGGGTAATGCCGACATAGAAAAGTCGGCGCTCTTCCGCCATTTCCTCCGGATCGTCAAAAGAACGGGAATGCGGCAGGATGCCGTCATCCAGTCCGATAATGAAAACCCGGTTGAATTCCAGCCCCTTGACCGCGTGGAGCGTCATCAGGGTCGGACAGTCAGCGTTCTCCGTGATCGTATCCTGATCGGATACCAGCGCCAGATTCTGCAGGAACTCGGAAAGGCCGCGCTCTTCGTAATCGAAGGCCATCTTGCGCAGTTCTTCGATATTGTCCCAGCGGTCATCCTCTCCGTCGCTGTCCGCCTCCAGCCAGTTCTGATAGCCTGTTTCACGAATGATCCGGTCCATCAGGTTCACGATGCTCGGGTCACTGTTCATCTGTTCACGCCAGCCGATCAGTTTGGCACCGAAATCCGCAAGGGCCAGGGCGCTGCGTCCCATTTCCGGCCAGTAAACCGACTCCGGGCCGAGCCTGCCCAAATCCAGAAGGACCTCTCCCGAAGACTTCTGACTTTCGAAAGCAGCAAGATTCAGATTTGCCACAGCCTTCGCGCCGATCCCGCGCGTCGGCACATTGATGACACGCGTCAGACTGATCTGATCATGCGGATTGAAGACCAGGCGCAGATAGGCAATGATATCCTTGACTTCACGCCGACCGTAAAAACGCTGCGCGCCAACCAGACGGTAGGCCATACCCCGGTAAAGGAACGCGTCTTCAAACAGACGGGACTGGGCGTTTGTGCGATACAGGACCGCGAAATCTCCGCCCTTCGCGTTTCCGCTGCGGATCAGCTGCTGGATCGTATCCGCTACAAAGCGGGCCTCGTCCCGGTCATCATCGGCCTCATACAGGCCGATCAGTTCACCGGATCCGCGGTCGGAAAAGAGCTTTTTCGGCGTACGGTTTTTATTGCGGTCGATCACGCCGCCCGCGGCATCCAGCACATTCTGAACCGAACGGTAGTTCTGCTCCAGCAGGATCTTTTCGCAGTTGGGGTAGTCTTTTTCAAACTGGAGGATATTGCGGTAATCCGCACCGCGCCACCGATAAATCGACTGATCCTCATCACCGACTGCAAAAAGATTGCCGTCCTGCCCGGCAAGCAATTTCAGCAGCTGGTACTGTACGGTGTTCGTATCCTGAAATTCGTCGACCAGAATATGATGGAAGCGCCGGCTGTAGTTATCGCGGATCTGCGGATTGTCAGAAAGAAGCTTGTGCGTCCACAGCAGCAGATCATCAAAATCGACCGAGTTGCTTTCAAGCAGTTCCTTCTGGTACTTTTCATAAACGCGGTAAACCGTCTCCTCCCGGTAATTGGAACGCGGCATATCGCCCGGGAACTGCAGTTCATTTTTCGCATTGGAGATCGCATTATGCAGCGCATTCGGGCGGAAAGACTTTTCATCAAGGTTCAGATCTTTCACGATCCGCTTGATCAGCGAAAGCTGATCGTCCGTATCCATGATCACGAAATTACTGTCAAAAGGCAGCGCACCGGCTTCCCGGCGCAGGATGCGGGCACAGACCGCATGAAAGGTCCCGATCCACATCGATCCCTGTACAGATTCGCCGAGCGTGTCTTCAATACGGGTGACCATTTCTTTCGCAGCCTTGTTGGTAAAAGTCACGGCCAGAATATTGTATGGCCGGATTCCCATCGTCCGCATCAGATAAACGATCCGCTGGGTCAGCACCCGGGTCTTTCCGGACCCCGGTCCAGCGATCACAAGGATCTGTCCGTTCCCGGCGGTCACCGCCTGCTTCTGCTGAGGGTTGAGATTTTCAAAGTTATCCATAAGTGTCAATCCTGTTCTTTCCGCACTTCCCCGGCCAGCCGGTCCGAAATCATTCTGTCGATCTTTCCCATCGGGAGTCCACTCAGTGCATCCCGGGAAAACCAGCCGAGTTCACTGGCAGCCAGCGGCTGCGGTATCCCTTCCGTTATCGTGCAGAGGAAGGCGTGCAGTGTCACTTTAAAATGAGTATATGCGTGTTTGTAAACGCCGAAAGCCTGTCCGACGCTGACAGGAACGCCCAGTTCCTCACGGATCTCCCGCCGCATGCAGTCTTCAAGACTTTCGCCCGGTTCCTGTTTCCCGCCCGGATATTCCCAGAGGCCGCCCAGCAGCCCTTTCGGCGGCCGTTTTGTCAGCAGGAATTTCTCCCCCTCCGCATCCGCGATCACTGCCGCAGTCACGATGTAATGCGGGACAGGATCTGCCTTGCTCAGTACCGGACGTTCCGCCACGGTCCCGTTTTTCAAAGCCTGACAGCCGTCAGCGATCGGGCAAAGGAGACATTTCGGATTTTCCGGCAGGCAGACCGCGGATCCGAGATCCATCAGGGCTTCATTAAAATCGCCGGGACGTTCACGGTCCAGGTTCTCCTCCGCCAGATGCCAGAGAAATTTCTCTGTCTGCGGCGTACGAACAGGGTCGGAAACATCATAAAAACGGGCGAGGATCCGCCGGATATTCCCGTCAAGCGCGGCCGCGGGAACGCCGAACGCGATCGAGGCGATCGCCCCTGCGGTATAATCCCCGATTCCGGGCAGCTTCCGCAGTTCCACAGGATCCGCAGGGATCTTTCCGCCATATTCGGAAACGATGATCCCGGCTGCCTTGTGAAGCGACCTGGCCCGGCTGTAATATCCGAGACCTTCCCACAAACGCAGTACTTCCTGTTCATCGGCTGCCGCGAGTGTTTCCACATCCGGGAAACGGTCCATCCAACGCTCAAAATAGGGTTTAACCGTATCGACCCGGGTCTGCTGGAGCATGATCTCAGAGATCCAGGTCGCGTAAGGGCTGCGGTTCCGGCGCCAGGGCAGATCCCGCCTGCAGCGGTCAAACCAGGGCAGCAATGCTTTCATATAAATCAGTACTGGAATCCGGAGGAAGCCGGAATCAGCTTCATTTCAAGGTCATCCACAAAACCTTCGAGCTGGTCGATCAGCACATGCCAGTCATTCTGGGACATCCGGCGCTCGGCCTCAAGCTCATCCGGCAGGATCGCCGTGACCAGGACCTGCGGGCAATCACCGTAAATCGTTGCCCAGGCATCCGTCAGTTCAAAGCCCAGCTGATTCATACGCGGGACGAATGTATGGATCAGGAAATCAAAGTATTCCTGTTCCTTTCCGTCCGCGATATCCCAGGTCATGATCAGTTTATGCTGCATCTTCTCCGGCCTTTTCTTCGCTGTCATCATCCAGCGTCTCATTTCCGAGCGGATGATCCAGGATCACAAGCTGCGTATCTTCCGGAAGTTTGTCCGGGGCCGGGACCTTAAAGGAGGTATAAGTCTGATCCACCTGTGTCACGCCCATTTCCTTGAGGAATTTGGAAAGCGGATCGAGCTCCGGCAGAGTCCGTGCGACCGAATAATGCATCGGGATGACGATATTCGGCTGGATCATGCGGATGGTCTCAACAGCCTGGGACGCATTCAGCGCCGCACCGCCTCCTACCGGGACCAGCAGCACATTGACCGTGCCGAGCGTTTCGACCTCAGTCTGCGTCGGGGGGCGGTTGATATTTCCCAGATGAGCCACAAACAAACCGTTGATCTCGATCACAAAGATCGTGTTCCGCGGTTCACCTTTTTTGTTTGTCGCATGGCCGGTGATAAAAATGTTGCTGATCTCATATTCCCCGGGGCGTTTTACGACAAAGGGTTCCGTTTTGATCCCGGGCAGATAACTGTGTCCGGGCTTATCGTTGCTCATCGTGACAATATCCGCCTTCAGTTTCAGCGGTTCATAACCGATTTTTTCATAGTCATAAGGATCGCAAACAACGCTTCCGAAATTTCGTTCATTAATGCGGAAACAAGAATGTCCGTACCAGGTAATATCCATCAATCCTCCAATAAATGCGCAAGCCCGGATACCGGTCCTGCGCTCTTTATAATTATACCCGCTGTTTTATCTTTTTGCCCGCACGGGGCCTTTTCTGCTGACCGGATGATCGGGTACCGGCAATAAAAAAAGAGCACTTTTCAGTGCTCTTCTGCTCCTCGACCTGGATTCGAACCGGGAACCTAACGGTTAACAGCCGCTCGCTCTGCCGTTGAGCTATCGAGGATCAACAGTGCTAATTATATGTGATCCGGGATCTCTGTCAAGTGTATTTTGAAAATTCATGATTTTTAGCCAAAGCGTATCTGTCCCGCCAGAGAAACCGGATTTTTTTGGTGCATCAGGCCGAATCAACAAAAATCTGCTTCCCGACTTACAACTGTTGTATACTTAAATCAAGAGGGATAATGGCTTATTCAAATATCACAAAAACCGCGATGGCAGAGTCAATGAAAGCGCTGATGAGGGAAAAGCCCTTCGCTAAAATCAGCATCGGGGATATTTGTGAACGCTGCGGCATGAACCGCAAAACCTTTTATTACCATTTCAAAGATAAATACGACCTTGTAAACTGGATCTTCCAGACCGAATTTCTGGAAATGATGAAAACCCAGAACTACACTTCCGGATGGCAGCTGCTTTCCGACATTTGCTTTTATCTCTATTCCGAACGGACTTTTTATACCAATGCTCTTCAGGTAGAAGGTCAGAATGCATTCCGGGACTATTTTGCCGCAGCGATCGGCGGGATCCTGCCGGAAATCATGCGTGACCGGATCGGTCCGCTGGAAGACTCGCATTTTTTCATCCAGTTTCTGACCGACGCCATTCAGGCAGCCATACTGCGCTGGCTGAAACAGACACCTGTCCTTCCGCCGGACGAATTCATGCATAAGCTTGAGAGCGCCATCAAAGCGCTCGGGAAATAAACCGTCCCTCAAACAACCGAAAAAAAAACTTTTCATCCGAATCAATAAAATCGACCGAAAACGGCCGAAAAAAGAACTTTTCTAAAAACGGTTTTCTGCTATAATAAATTTATTAATAAAAATCTTATAATTACAGAAGCCTACAGAATGGATAAATCAAGAAAATTACTCGTCTTTTTGCTGGATGCGCTTTGCGCTTCGGATGTTGAATTTATCAAGACACTGCCGCATATGGGCAGAGTTATCCGTGACGGTGCCCTGATCGAGCATGTCGAGCCGATCTACCCGTCATTCACTTATCCATGTCACTGCGCCATCATCACCGGCAACACAGTCAAAGGGCACGGCGTACCGCACAATGAAAAACTGCAGGTCGAAAACAACAATGCGCCATGGTACAACCAGCGCAGCGACCTGAAATGCGACACGATCTTCGATTACGCCCGACGTGCCGGCAAAAAGACCTGTTCGATCAGCTGGCCGGTTTCCGGCGGCGCGGATATTGACCTCAACATGCCGATGATCGTGCCGATGTGGTATACCGGTTATGACCCGCTGCCTTTTCTTACCGGGAATGCCACACAGGAACTGCTTGACCGTTATTTCTGGAAGTACGGCCGCTATATCAAAGGCCAGGACCGAAGTCTGGACCTTTTCACAATGGCGCTGGCGCCGGACATCATCCGCGACTACGGACAGCCGGATCTGATGTACGTCAAAATGTGCGATCTGGACACCAAACGCCATAATTACGGTGTACACGGTCCGCAGATGGAAGAACAGCTCCGCAAACACGATGAGGAATTCGCCGTTCTTGAAGAAAGCATCAAAAGATACGGCGACTATGAAAATACCAATTTTGTCATTCTCGGAGACCATGGGCATCAGGATATCAAACACTATCTGAACATGAATCTGCTGCTGAAACAAAAAGGGCTGATCCGGGTCAATGAGAAAAATGAGCTGGTGGATTATGATGCCTACTGCTTCTCCACCTGTATGTCCGGCTGGATCAAACTGAAGGACCCCGACGATCCGGTGATGTATAAAAAAGTCTATGACCTGCTTCTTGAACTGCGCGATGATCCGGAATTCCCGATCGGCGTTGTCATGACGAAACAGGAAGTTCTGGACCGTTACGGCCTGGTCGGTCCGCTTGATTTCGTGATCGAAGGAACAGAAGAAGAGCCGACCGAATTTGAGGCGACACTCAACGGTGAAGAACTTTTCAAAGTGCATATGGAGCCCGGACGTTATTTCTCCGTGGCAAGCCACGGTCATATGCCGGAGCGAAACGAAACGACAACATTTTTCGCCTGCGGGCCATCCATTCAGAGAGGCGCAGTGATTCCGCGGACAAAAATGATCAATGAAGCGCCGACAATGGCAGCTATGGTCGGTTTGAACATGGACAAATGCGAAGGCCATGTAATCAGGGAGATCCTCACGGACTGCTGAGGAAGAAAGGTGTATTTTTATGGAAGTAAGACTCGAACATCTCACAAAGCACTTCGGGAAAACAGCTGCCGTTGAAAATTTCAACGCCGTGCTGGATTCCGGTGAACTGACCTGTCTTCTGGGTCCGTCCGGGTGCGGAAAAAGTACCATTCTGAATATGCTCTCCGGCATTATTCCTGTAACGAGCGGCAAGATCTATTTCGATGACCGCGATGTGACGGATCTGGAACCGGCTGACCGCGGTATCGGTCTTGTCTTCCAGAACTATGCACTGTACCCCCATGTGTCCGTTATGGAAAACATCGGTTTTCCGCTGGAGATCCAGGGGAAATCCAAAGCTGAACGGCAGGAACGAGCAGCTGAGATGGCCAAGCTGGTCCATGTTGAAGACTTTCTGAACCGCAAACCGGCCCAGCTTTCCGGCGGGCAGCAGCAGCGTGTCGCGATCGCCCGCGCGCTGATCAAGCGGCCGCAGCTCCTGCTGCTCGATGAGCCGCTGAGCAACCTGGATGCCCGGCTTCGTATCGAAATGCGCGAAGAGATCCGGCGCATTCAGCTGGAAACCGGTGTTACAAGCGTTTTTGTGACCCATGACCAGGAAGAAGCCATGAGCATTTCCGACTCGATCATCCTGATGAAGCTCGGTGTCCTGCAGCAGGAAGCGAAACCTCAGGAGCTTTATGACGAGCCCGCGAATGAATTTGTTGCGGACTTTCTCGGGACTCCGCCGATCAACAAAGTATTCGGCACGGTCGAAAACGGCGGGATCCGGATCGACGGCGGCCCCTGCTGCAAGCTCAGCGGTCTGGAAAATGTCCCGAACGGGAAAAAGGTCCACTTGTCGGTCCGCGCGGAAAGCTTCAAGGTCAACACCGGGGAGCCGCTGATGGAAGGGAAACTGAACCGCCGATTCATCATGGGCAAGGAGCTGCTTGCTTATATCCAGCTCGGTGATTTCGAGGTCCGCGCGTATGTTGATTCCGACCAGGAACTGAACGCCGGAGATACGGTACAGATCGGCCTGCGCCGGAAAGGTGTTTTTGTATTTGACGCGGAAACAGGAGAACGCATCAGATGAAGACTCTCAGAGAGAAAAACCGCCCGTTATGGCTGGCGCTGCAGAAGTGGAAGCCACTCCTGTACCTGGCGCCTTTTGCGGTTGGGGTGATCGTTTTTTCACTCTATCCGATCATCAATGTTTTCATCATGTCCTTCAAAAAGAACTACAAGTATCTTACCGGGGCATATGACGGCTTTGGCCTTGACAACTATATTTATGTTCTCAACAGCCGCGACTTCCGGAACGCGATCGGCATCACCTTCAAATACGTTCTGGTCGCCATTCCGATCTCCATGTGTCTTTCGATCGTGATCGCGACACTGCTGAACAAGAATATAAAACTGCGCGCTCTTTTCCAGACAGCTTACTTTCTGCCGATGGTGACTTCCGTAACGGCAGTCGGGTTGACATGGAAATACATGTTCAACTACAAGTTCGGCATTATCAACTGGCTGCTGAGCATCTTCCACATTGAGCCGGTCAACTGGCTGCAGCAGCCCTCGGCGAACTTCTGGGCACTGGCGATCTACGGGATATGGAGCATGATGCCGTTCACGATCATCCTGCTGCTTTCGGGCCTGCAGAACATTGACCCGATGTTCTACACGGCTGCCCGCGTTGACGGAGCAAAGAGCCTGCGCATCTTCTTCCGCATCACGGTCCCGCTGCTTTCGCCGACGATCTTCCTGGTCCTGATCATCAACTCGATCAGTGCCTTCAAGGTATTCAACGAACTCTTCCCACTGTTCTCCGGACCGGGTGTCGGGAAAAACCTCTACACCATGGTTTACTATATCTATGACCAGTTCCGCGGACGCACCCCACCGAAATACGGTTATGCCGCCGCAGCTGCGATCATCCTGTTCGTGATCATTTTCATTTTCACACAGATCCAGCAGCTAATTCAGAAGAAGTGGAAATACTAAAGAGGTGCATATATGAAAAAAATAAAGATATCTTCGATCCTGACCTATCTTTTCCTTACATTAGGCGCACTGATCATGGTCTTCCCGTTCTTCTGGATGATCACGGGATCGTTCAAGACCAGTACAGAAGTCAGCGTATTCCCGCCGCAGATGTTACCGAAATCCCTGAATTTCGCGAATTATAAATTCGCCTTTGAAACGGCTCCTTTCCTGCGGTATTTTGCGAACTCCCTGCTGGTGGTCGTTAGTTCGGTCACCGTCTGTACCTTTACTACGATCCTCGGCGCGTTCGCCTTTTCAAGACTGCGCTTCCCGGGACGTTCCGCGATTTTCGGAGCCCTGCTGGCCATGATGATGGTCCCGTTTGAGATGCTCATCATCACCAACTACCGGACAGTGGTAAACTGGGGGATCCATGACACGCTCTGGGCAATGATCATCCCGTTCATGTCCAGCATCTTTTATACGTATATTCTGAAGAATTTCTTCGATACGGTCCCGGACTCCCTTTATCAGGCCGCCCGGGTAGACGGATGCTCGGACTGGAAATATCTCTGGCGGATCATGGTCCCGATCGCGAAGCCGTCACTGGTAACGATCATTCTGCTGAATGCGATCGCCAGCTGGAACAGTTTCCTGTGGCCGATGCTGGCCACCAGTTCGGCTAATGTCCGCACCCTGCCGTTCGGGCTTTACAACTTCGTGACCGAGGGCGGTGCCCGCAACGAAGTCATGATGGCAGCGGCAACGATCGTCGTTCTGCCGATGCTGATCCTCTTCCTTTTCGCCCGCAAATACATCGTCAACGGTGTCGCACGTGGTGGTCTGAAGGGATAATCACCCAAAGTCCGCCCGGGCGAACTGAGAAGAATATAAACCGCGATGAATTTCGCGGTTTTTTATTTTCAGCTGCTGATATAATTGGAAAAAGCCCTGATCTTACGGAGATGCACATGGATCTGCAGAAATTCTATATGGGAGAAGTGTTTGACGCCTACGAATATTTCGGCGCTCACCGGGAAAATGACGGTTTTATCTTCCGAACCTATGCACCAAACGCACAGCGGATCACTGTCACCGGTGAATTCAACAACTGGGAAGAAACACCCTTGGAACAGTATTATCAAAGCGGGGTCTGGAGCTGTTTCGTCAAAGAAGCTGCTGCCGGGCAAATGTATAAATACTGTATCTACGGTCCCCACGGCAGACAGGAACACTGTGATCCATACGGTTTCGGCATGGAACTCCGACCGGGCGCCTGCTCCATCATCCGCGACCTTTCGGAATATCACTTCACCGATGCAGAATGGGTGTCAAAACGAACCCGACGCTGTGATGAGCCGCTGAATATCTATGAAATACACCTGGGATCCTGGAGAAAATTCGGAAAAGAATTTCCCCGATACGATGAACTGGCCTCCGAACTGATTCCCTATCTTAAAGAAAACGGGTACAACTGCGCTGAGTTTATGCCGCTTTCCGAGCATCCGTTCGACGGAAGCTGGGGGTATCAGAACACGGGCTTTTTTGCTCCCACATCCAGATTCGGAACGGCTTCGCAGCTGATGTCGCTGGTCGATCAGCTCCACCATGCCGGGATCAGCGTCATTATGGATTTTGTTCCGGTCCATTTTGCCGTTGATGCATACGGGCTGAAACTGTATGACGGAACTCCGCTGTATGAATATCCGCATCCGGACGTCGGTGAAAGCGAATGGGGCAGCTGCAACTTTATCCATTCCCGCAGGGAAATCGCATGTTTTCTTCAATCCGCTGCGAATTACTGGCTGAAAGAATACCATTTTGACGGTCTGCGCATGGATGCGGTCAGCCGGCTGATCTACTGGCAGGGTGATGAACGCCGCGGCGTCAACGGCTCAACACTCAGCTTTCTGAAAAACATGAACAAAGGGCTGCATGCGCTGCATCCGGACGCAATCCTGATCGCGGAGGATTCGACCGCATACCCCGGAGTTACGGCGCCGGTGGAAGAGGGAGGAGTCGGTTTCGATTACAAGTGGGACCTCGGCTGGATGCACGATACACTGGATTACCTGCAGGCTCCGCCATCCGAACGCAGAAAAATGCCGGACAAACTCACATTTTCCATTCACTATTTCTATAACGAGCGCTATATTCTGCCCTTTTCCCATGATGAAGTCGTCCATGGCAAAAAGACGATCATTGACAAACTGTGGGGCAGTTACAAGGATCAATTCGAACAGGCCCGGCTGCTTTACCTGTATATGTATACACACCCCGGGAAAAAGCTGAACTTCATGGGGAATGAACTGGCGATGTTTCGGGAATGGGATGAAACCCGCGAACCGGACTGGGATCTGCTGAAATACCCTGCGCATGATTCTTTCCACCGTTTCATGGCAGATCTCAGCCACATTTATATGAGTGAAAAAACCCTTTATATGCATGAGATGGATCGGGATAGTTTCTGTTGGACTGATGCCGGAGAAAAAGTTCCCTGTGTCTTTTCATATGAACGCCGTACGGAAAATGAAACACTGCTGTGTATTCTGAATTTTTCAGATCAGACCGTACCGGTCAGTCCGGTCTGCGGAGAGGTGATCATCCATACCGGATGGGAAAAGTACGGCGGAACAGAAAAAGAGGGCGGTACAGTGCCCGCGCACCTTCCGCCCTTTTCCGGAATACTTGTCCGAATTCAGCAGGCCGTTTTAACAGCCAAATAATTCAGCTGTCTTTACCATCCGTTCGGAAACTTTTACACCGAACGGGCATCTGGATTCACAGCCTCTGCATCCGATACAGGCAGAGGCTGTTGTTTCCAAAGCCTCATAATGCGCCTTCACACTTGCAGGGACCACCGGCTGCTGGACGGCCAGATCATAAAACTTGTTGACCATGGCAATATCGATATTCATCGGGCAGGGCTTGCAGTGTCCGCAATA
>CADBKS010000033.1 GCA_902795255.1 uncultured Chloroflexota bacterium | reverse complement strand
TTCCGCGTCCGCAGCGTCACTGCCTACGCGATCCACAAGTTCTTCAATGAACGCGGTTTCGTTTATGCCCATACACCGATCATCACCACCAGCGACTGCGAAGGAGCCGGTGAAATGTTCCGTGTGACCACACTGGACCTCAACAACCTGCCGCGTCTGGAAGACGGCTCCGTCGACTTCAGTCAGGACTTCTTCGGCGCCTCCACCGCGCTGACCGTCTCCGGGCAGCTTCAGGGAGAAACCATGGCGCAGACCTTCGGCAAGATCTATACCTTCGGGCCGACCTTCCGCGCGGAAGAATCCTACACCGCCCGGCACGCTTCCGAGTTCTGGATGATCGAACCGGAGATCGCCTTCGCGGACCTGCAGGACGATATGGACCTGGCGCGCGATATGGTCAAGTTCATCCTCTCCTATGTGATGGAACACTGCGCCCAGGAAATGAAGTTCTTCAACGACTTCTATGACAAAGGACTTCTGGAACGCATCCAGCACGTCATCGACTCCGATTTCGCGACCGTCACTTATACGGAAGCGATCGAACAGCTCGAAAAGGTCAAGGATCAGTTCCAGTACCCTGTATACTGGGGTGCCGACCTGCAGACGGAGCATGAGCGCTACCTGACCGAACAGATCTACAAGAAACCGCTGTTCGTCATCAACTACCCGAAAGAGCTGAAGGCCTTCTACATGCGCGTCAATGATGACGGAAAGACCGTTGCCGCAGTCGACCTGCTGGTCCCGGGCGTCGGTGAGATCATCGGCGGTTCCCAGCGTGAGGAACGCCTGGATGTTCTGGAAAAGCGTATCGAGGAATGCGGCCTGAACAAGGCGGATTACGAATGGTACCTGGATCTGCGCCGCTACGGCTCGACCCATCACGCCGGTTTCGGGCTCGGCTTCGAACGGATGATCATGTACATGACCGGGATGGCGAACATCCGCGATATTCTGCCCTTCCCGCGCACACCGAAAAACGCAATGCTGTAATCAACAAGAAAAATGGCCGCATCTGCGGCCATTTTTCTTGTTGAAGCCGGCAGCAGGCAGGGGGCAGCAGGCAGTTCTTCTCGCAGCCGTGCCGGAACCAGGGCACGGACCTGACGCCGGATAAAACACAAACGCCGTCTCAGCGCTCAGGCGCGGACAATAAATAACGATCGATCGGAGGTATCTCATGAAAACCTTATGCTTCGGTTCACTCAATATCGACAACGTCTATACCGTTCCCCATTTTGTCGTCCGGGGAGAAACCCTGGCCGCGGATCAGCTGAACATCTTCAGCGGCGGCAAGGGGCTCAATCAGTCCATCGCGCTCTCCCGCGCCGGACTTGAAGTATATCACGCCGGAGCCATCGGAAGCGACGGAGCGTTTCTGCTCCGCGAACTGCAGGAAGCCGGTGTCGATACCCGGTTCGTCCGTGTACTTCCGGACGTCCGCACCGGCCACGCCATCATCCAGAAAGATGAAGACGGAGATAACTGTATTCTGCTGAACGGCGGCGCCAACCGAAAGATCACCCGGGAACAGATCGATGAGACCCTTTCGCATTTCAGCAGGGGCGACCTGCTGGTGCTCCAGAACGAGATCAGCGAACTGGCTTACCTGATCGGTCAGGCAAAGAAGGCCGGGCTTCTCACCGTCCTGAACCCCTCCCCGATGGACAAAACCCTTCTCCCGCTGATCGCACAGGTCGGAGCCATTATTCTGAATGAACACGAAGCGGCGCAGTTCCTGCAGACGGAAACGCCGGATGAACCGGAAAAAATGGCGCGCGAACTGATCCGCCGCTATCCGGAACTTACCGTTATCCTCACGACAGGGAAAGACGGATCCTTTTACGCCAAAGGCCCGGAGCTGATCCGGCAAAAGGCGTTCAGCGTCAGAGCCGTCGATACGACCGGCGCCGGCGACACCTTCACGGGGTATTTTTTCGCCGGCCTGATGAACGGCATGGCGCCGGAGAAAGCGATGGAATACGCATCAGCTGCATCAGCCATCGCCGTTACCCGCATGGGCGCGGCCCCCTCGATCCCTGTAAAGGAAGAAGTCATCCGCTTCCTGGAAGAAAACTGAATTCCGGAAGTTCGGACCCAGGTATAAAAAAATGCCCGCTTTGCGGACATTTTTTTATCTCACTGCCGCGGAGCGGCACCTTTTTTGATCAGTTTCCGGCAGCTCCGGTATGCAGGATGCAGTCCTTCAGGATCGCGATGAACTTCTCCCGGTCGACCTTCAGCAGCACCAGGGCGTTGGAGAACGGGAACTGCTTGTCCGAATAAAGGTCTGTCACCGATTTTCCGTTCGTGATGCTGCCCCGTGTTTCGATCACCACACCGGCCTCTTCCCCCTCAAACAGTTCCGGATGGGCAAGGTACATCACCGGGCAGGAGTCATGCATGCAGAAACCATCCTCACCGAATTTGCTCAGTACGGACCATGAGCGCATCAGGCAGGCCTTGGTGAAAACCGCGGCCGGCCGGCCGGAAGCCTCCAGCTCATTGAGGTCATCCATCGTGAAATAAGCCTGCAGGGTCACATCCAGCCCGCACATGACGATCTTCACCCCGCTGCGGAAAACGATCGAAGCAGCCTGTGGATCGGTATAGAAATTGAATTCCGCAGCCGGCGTCACATTGCCGCGGCCTGCGGAGCCGCCCATCAGCGTTACCGAATGCAGCAGACGGGGCAGATCCGGATACTTGCTGAAAGCGATCGCCACATTGGTCAGCGGGCCGGTCGCGGCCAGGCGCAGTTCATGCGGGTGCGATTTGGCACACGCGTACAGCGCATCCCAGGCGCTTTCCGGCAGCACGGCCGCGTTCTCCGGGACCGGCAGTTCCACATCGCCGAGCCCGTTTTCACCATGCACATGGGCTGCCGTCTGCAGCGGGACCATCAGCGGCTTCTCGGCACCGCGGTAAACCGGGTAAGACGTCCCCATCAGCCCGTTGATGCGGTGCGTGTTCCAGTAGGCGTTTTCCTGGGTCGTGTTTCCGCAGACGGAAGAAAGCCCGAGGATCTCCAGTTCATCCAGCCCGTTGGCCAGCATGATCGCGATGGCATCATCGGTACCGGTATCACAGTCCATCCATACAGGAATTTTCATCATTTCCGCACCTCCCCGTATTTGCTGATCGCGTCGATCAGATAGTCAATGAACACTTTACGGTCCAGATCCACAAGGCAAGACGCGTTCGGGGCCTTGCCAAGGACCCCGCCGATATCCGGAACGGTCGCTCCCTTGCAAAAATCCCCGCAGGTCTCGATCTCAACGTAATAATCCCGGATCGTGAAGATCTCCGGATGGATCAGCACCATCACCGCGCAGGGATCGTGCATCGGGGCCCCTTCATAACCCATCGTGCGGTGGAACTGATAAAAGAACTCCAGCCACTGCCAGACGATATCGCTGACCGGGTTGTTCAGCGCTTTTACCCGTTCAAAATCAGCCGGCGTGATGAGCGCCTTTTCCGTAACATCCAGCCCGGCCATCAGGATCGGGACGCCTGAGTCAAACACGATCTTCGCGGCCTCCGGATCGACCAGGATGTTGAACTCCGCGGCAGGGGTCCAGTTCCCGAACATCAGACCGCCGCCCATCAGGCTGATATGCGCGATCCGTTCTTTCAGTTCCGGATGCGCGATCAGGAAGGCAGCCGTATTCGTCAGCGGACCGGTGGAAACGATCGTCACCTTTTTCGGGCAGCTGCGGATCACCCGGGCCCACAGTTCGACGGCACCGATCTCCTCAGCCTCATAGTCCGGTTCCGGCAGTGCCGGACCGTCCAGGCCGGATTCCCCGTGGACGGTCGGGGCATTCATCTGATCCGTCAGCAGCGGACGTTCACAGCCCCTGGCAAACGGGGCATGGAGCCCGATCAGGGTACAGACCCGCATGGAATTGTAAGAAGTCTTCTGAAGGGTCTGGTTCCCTCCCACCGAAGAAACGGCAAGGATATCGAAACGGCCGCAGCCATGGGCCAGCACCCATGCGATAGCATCATCATGGCCGGGATCCCCGTCCAGGATGATCGGAATTTTTTCAGCTTCAGGCATATTTTCTCCTTTGCAAAAAAAATCCGCCGGAACCGCGGCCCCGGCAGATCTTCAGGTGATTTACAGGTTATTTCGTCTCAAGCGCGGCCGCGGAGTGCTGTTTTTTGATGTTATTGTTGCGAACCAGCGCGAAGATCACCAGACCGATGATCGTGACCGCGTACGGGATCGGGGAAGCCAGGTTGGAATCCAGCCCGATCGCGGAGAACTTGATCCCGAGCGCCTGTGCAAAGCCGAAAACGACAGCCGAGAGCATCCCGCCCAGACATTCACCGCCGCCCATTGCCTGTGCGGCCAGCGCGATAAAACCGCGTCCGGAGACCATATCCAGCGACCAGCCCTGCGCGTACGCCATGGACATGAATGCTCCGCCGAAACCGCTCATCAGGCCGGAAAAGGCGATCGCCGCGTACTTGATGCGCAGCACGGAGACCCCGACGGAAGAAGCCGCGTTCGGGTTTTCACCGACCGCACGGATGTTCAGGCCCAGCGGTGTTTTGTAAAGCATGATGGAGGTCAGCAGGCAGAAAATGAAAGCCAGATAGGTCAGCAGGTTGTGTCCGGAAAGGACCCGGCCCAGGAAGGGAATCTTATTGATCAGCGGGATCGTGATCTCCGGGATACAGAGCGACTTGGTGATCAGCCCGGTCGTGGAAGCCATCGCTTTACCCTGCGTGAGGTTGGTGATGACCTTGCAGAGGAAGAGCGTCCCGCCCGAGCCCATCATATTTACGGCGATCCCGACAAGGATGATATCGGTCTTCAGTTTGAAAGCAAAGAAGCCCATCATCAGCGACATCAGGATCCCGGTCACCAGCGCCGCCAGAAGCCCCCAGGCCCAGCTGCCCGCATAGTAGCTGACAAGTGAGCCGGAAAGCGCGGAAAACATCATCAGACCTTCCAGCCCGATGTTGGCGAACCCGGCCTTTTCGACAACGATCGCGGCCAGGGTCGCAAAAATGATCGGCGCCGAAATACGGATAATGGAGAAGAAGAATTCCGGCGTAGCCAGCATTTTCAGAAAGTTCAGCATGATATCATCCCTCCTTCTTCGCATTCATACGGGCAATTTCTTCCTGGGCAGTCTTCACCACCAGGCTCTGACGGTAACCGGAGAGGAACTGTTCAGCGGCAAAGAACAGGAAGATCACACCCTGAATAATATCGATCAGCTGTGCCGGGACCTTTGCGTAGGTAGCCATCAGGTCGCAGCCCTTGGAAAGATAGGCCATAAAGAAAGAGGCCAGCGGGACCATGTACGGGTTGTTGCCGGCAAGGATCGCGATGGTGATGCCGGTCCAGCCATAGCCCGGAAGTGCGCTCCAGGAAAAGGCCGTATAGCGGCCCAGCATTTCCACACCGCCGCCCGCGCCGGCAAGGAAACCGCCCAGTACCTGTGAAAGGACGATCACCCCGGCGACTTTCATGCCGGAATATTTTGAGAAATCCTGGTTGATCCCGATCATGCGGATGGCATAGCCCCAGCGGGAACGGTACATGAACAGCCCGCAGAGGATCACACAGACGATGGCGATCACAAAACCCCAGGTCAGCTTCGCACCGGAGAAGATCGTGTTGTTCACGATCGGCGCGATATTGGCGGTTTCACGGAACGAATAGGACATGATCTGGCCGCGGGTCTTATCGGCAAGGTAGGTGTTCATCAGGAACTTGATAACGTACATGATGATGTAGTTCAGCATCAGCGAACAGACCATTTCACTGACGTTCAGCTTTGCCTTCAGGACCGCAGGCAGGAGCATGACCAAAGCCACTGCCAGACCGCCGAGCAGCACCGCCACGACCGCGTGCAGCCCCGCCGGCAGCGGGATATAGATCGCTGCCATCGCGGAGATGAACGCGCCGAGCATGATGCCGCCCTCAGCGCCCATATTGAACTGGTTGGCCGCGAACATGATGCAGACCGAAAGGCCGGTAAAGATCGTCGGGATCATCGCGGCGAGAATATCCGCCAGGCGCTTCATTTCGAAGGAGGTCCCTTTCTTCGCGCTCATGCGGAAAAGCGGGCCGATGAGCATCTGTTTCAGCGCTTCACCCGTGGCCTGCAGTTTCTCAGCGAAACCATCCCCATTAGAGCTGATGAAGATCAGCAATGTGGCGACAAGCAGGGCAATGCAGATCGCCAGCAGGCTGCGGATCACCGTAAATGTGAATTGGCGTCTTTTAGTCATGGCACACCCTCCTTACTTCAGCCGGGCTCTGTTCTTTCAGGCCCAGCATATACTCACCCATAATGTCATCCGTCAGTCCGGAAGTATCATCGAAATAAGCCGCGATCTTCCCGTTGTGCATGATGATCAGGCTGTCCGACAGTTCCATCACCTCATTCAGGTCGGCAGAAACGAGCAGCACCGCGATCCCGGAGCGGGAAAGCTCCACCAGCTTCTTGCGGATAAACTCCGTCGCGCCGACATCGATCCCACGGGTCGGCTGATCGGCCAGGATCAGCACCGGATCATTGGAAAACTCCCGGGCTACGACGACTCTTCTTCATGGATCGCCTTCATATTGAAGAGCGGACCGTTGTTGAATTTCGGTTTGGAAGCCCGGTCGGAGATCACATTTTCCTCAATGGAGGCATCCGCGGCGATCCCGTACAGCATACGGTCTTCCGGGACAAGGGACACCCCGAGTTCACGGATCTTCTGCTGCGGCATTCCGAGGATGCTGACCCCGTTCACTTCCGCAGTTCCGGAGTTCGGCGTGTTGAAATTGAAGAGCATGTCGACCAGTTCCTTCTGCCCGTTGCCCTCCACACCGGCGATCCCGAGGATCTCACCGGCACGCACATCAAACGAGATCTTGTCGAGCATCTTTTTGTGCCACTCGTTCATGTATTCCAGGTCCCGGACGCGCAATACGGTCTTGCCCGGAACCGCTTTATCCTTCTGGACGGTCAGGACCACGTCACGCCCGACCATCAGGCGGGAGATCTCTTCCTTGGTGACGTCTTTCGTATTATAGACGCCCATGCTCCGACCGTTGCGCATGATCGTCAGACGGTCGGTGATCTCCATGATCTCATTCAGTTTATGAGAGATGAAGACGATCGTATAGCCCTGATTTTTCAGGTTCTTCAGTTCCACGAAAAGTTCTGCCGTTTCCTGGGAGGTCAGTACGGCAGTCGGCTCATCCATGATCAGGATCTTCGCCCCGCGCACCAGCGCTTTGAGGATCTCCACCTTCTGCTTCATGCCGACCGGGATATCCATCACTTTCGCTTCCGGTTCGACGTGGAGATTGAATTTTTCCGAATATTCTTTGGTGATCTCAATAGCTTTGGCCTTGTCGATAAAGATCCCGGATTTCTGCGGGACCATCCCAAGCACCATATTTTCCGCAACGGAAAGGCTCGGCACCAGCATGAAATGCTGATGCACCATCCCGATCCCGTGCGCAATGGCAACGGACGGGGAGGTCAGGTTCAGCGTTTCGCCATTTACGACGATCTCACCGGAAGTCGGCTGCTCAAGACCGAAGAGCATCTTCATCAGCGTACTTTTCCCGGCACCGTTTTCACCCATCAGCGCATGGATCTCGCCGCGGCGCAGGTTGAAATCAACCCCCTGGTTGGCCGCGACGCCGTTGGGATAAACTTTCGTAATTCTTTTCATTTGGACGACATATTCGTCCTTCACAGCGGAATTTCCGTCCGGCATGGTCATATCCTCCTGTCTGAGAAAAGAACAGGAGGAAGCTCCTGGAGCCCCCTCCTGATTTTTATACAAGATCTTCAGTTACCAGGCTGGAGATTAGGGGCGAACTGCTTCGCGCAGGGCAACTGCGTCGGCAGCATTTTCGCCGATGGCCGTATCAACAACGATTGTGCCGGAAAGAACAGCTTCCTGAGCGGCAGCGACAGCAGCCTTGGTTTCGTCGGAAGCATATTTGTCGAAGTTCTTGTCGGTCACGATACCGACACCGCCTTCGGCCAGGCCGAGGGAAACTTCGGTGCCCCAGTATTCGTTGCCGGCATCCAGTTCGTCAAACACCCAGATGAGGGAGTTGCCGATGTTCTTCAGGCCGGAGGTCAGGGTCAGGGCAGCGAGGTCCGGGCTCAGGGTCAGTTCCTGGTCGGAGTCAACACCGATGAACCAGGCCTTGCCGGTTTCCAGAGCGGCTTCAGCAGCACCGTTACCGGCGTTGCCCGCGACACCCCAGATGATGTCGCACTTGTTGTCGTTGATCATGGACAGACCGTATTCCTTCGCGATGGCGGTATCAACATAGTCGTTGGTGTAGCGGGTGTCGATCTTGATGTCCGGGTTGACAGCCTGCGCGCCTTCGATGAAGCCGATGAGGAAGTCATTGATGACCGGGGAGTCAACGCCGCCGACGAAACCGACAACAGCGTCTTCGTTGATCTTGTCCAGGCTGGTATCAACAGTCATGCAGGCAGCATAGGTACCCACGAGGTAGCCCATGTCATTCTGCTTGTAGGTCAGGTTCAGGACATTGCTGTTGTTGCCGACATAGGTGTTGTCATCGAAAATGATATACTTCTGATCCGGATAAGCAGTCGCAACTTCCTTCAGGTAGTCAGGCATCTGATAAGTACCGCAGATGATGACATCGTATTCTTCGGATTCGGAGACATCATACAGGGTGGACAGCCAGGTCGGCTGATCTTCATCGGTACCGCCCATTTCGATGGTCACATAATCGATGCGGCCGGCTTCCTTCAGCGCCGCAAGACCGGATTCCGCGGAGTCGAAGAAGGATTTATCACCCAGGTTGCCGTTTACGAGGTAGGCAACGTTGTAAACATCACCGTCTGCGAAAGCAGAAACAGCGGTGAGAGCGAACAAGGCCACAGCCAGAATCACCACAAAGAATTTTTTCATGTTTTCCCTCCAATATGATATTGTCAGGCAGCAATGCCTGATTTGATAAAATCATATCTTAGATCATTTCAGATGTCAATCACATCCGGGGGGCTGAAAATAACATGTTTTGTCATCAAAATATCACTTTTTTCAAAAAACCGCGATTTTATCCCAAAAGGTTGACAGAATAAAAAAAGGGATTTACAAATTATTTATCACAATAAACCGATGAAGAAGTGTAAGTAGGATATACCGCTTTTCTTTACAGAGAACCGCCGGCGGTGAGAGCGCGGGAGAGAATGTATCATCTGAATGGGCTTCCGAGGGCAACCGGAAAAGAAGGATGACTTCCGAGTATGGGAGACGGAGCACGGACTCTCCGTAAAAAAAGGACGGCATATGTTGGTATGCAAGAGCGGGTGTATTCAATACACCAAGCGGGGTGGCACCGCAGGTTTCACAGAATCCTGTCCCGGCAATCTGAAGATTGCCGGGCTGTTTTTTAACCGAAAGGGTCATGGAGTTATGACGTTTCATCATTATCTGAGCTGGCGCCGGGCGCCGAAGAAATAACCGCCCGCCACATATCGTATCAGGGCTTTTCCGCCCGGCCGAATCCGAAATTCATTTCTTTTCAAAAATTTATATTTCAAAAATACAAGGAGAAAAAACCTTATGTCCGAAAAAACCATTCCCTACAAAACCTACCTCGATGAAAACGAGATGCCGACCGCGTGGTACAACCTGCGCGCGGACATGGTCAACAAACCCGCGCCGCTGATCAACCCGGGGACCCGGGAACCGATGAAGGCCGAAGATCTCACCCCGGTGTTCTGTGAAGAACTGGTGCAGCAGGAGCTGGACAACGACACCCGGTATTTCCCGATCCCGCAGGAGATCTACGACTTCTATAAAATGTACCGTCCCTCCCCGCTGGTCCGCGCTTACTGTCTGGAAAAGAAGCTGCAGACCCCCGCGAAGATCTATTACAAGTTTGAAGGCAACAACACTTCCGGCTCCCATAAACTGAATTCCGCCATTGCCCAGGCCTATTACGCAAAGAAACAGGGGCTGAAGGGCGTCACCACCGAAACCGGTGCCGGCCAGTGGGGTACCGCGCTTTCCATGGCCTGCTCCTACTTCGAGCTGGACTGCAAAGTCTTCATGGTCAAAGTCTCCTATGAGCAGAAACCGTTCCGCCGCGAAGTCATGCGCACCTACGGCGCTTCCGTGACCCCGTCTCCTTCCATGGAGACCAATGTCGGCCGCAAGATCCTTGCCGAACATCCGGGCACGGACGGCTCCCTGGGCTGCGCGATCTCCGAAGCGGTGGAAGTGGCCGTCTCCAATCCTGGCTACCGCTACGTGCTCGGGTCCGTCCTGAACCAGGTCCTGCTGCACCAGTCCGTGATCGGTCTGGAAAGCAAAGCCGCGTTCGATAAGATCGGCGAAAAGCCCGACATCATCATCGGCTGTGCCGGCGGCGGTTCCAACCTCGGCGGCCTGATCGCCCCGTTCATGGGCGAAAAGCTCCGCGGCGAACAGGATTACCGCATCATCGCGGTCGAACCGGCCTCCTGCCCGAGCTTCACCCGCGGTGTTTATGCCTATGACTTCGCCGATACCGGCAAGGTCTGCCCGATGGCCAAGATGTACACCCTCGGCTGTGACTTCATCCCCTCGGCCAACCATGCCGGCGGCCTGCGCTATCACGGCATGAGCCCGATCCTTTCCCAGCTTTACCATGACGGTTACATGGAAGCCCGCTCCTACAAACAGACGGAAGTCTTCGAAGCAGCGGAACAGTTCGCCCGCGTTGAAGGGATCCTCCCTGCACCGGAAAGCTCCCACGCCATCAAAGCCGCCATCGACGAAGCGGTCAAATGCAGAGAGACCGGCGAAGAAAAGACCATCCTCTTCGGCCTCACCGGCACCGGCTACTTCGACCTGGTCGCTTACGAAAAATTCCACAACGGCGAGATGACCGACTACATCCCGACCGACGAAGACCTGCAGAAATACTTCCCGAAAGCATAACTGACGTTTTCCGGGATCCCGGGGCTGACCGTGCGAAACGGTCAGCCTTTTTTTATGCACCGCTCCCGCCCGCCGGATTGACTTTTCGCCGGAAAGTGCTATACTTACGATCAAAATGAACACGTTCATAAAAAGGCGGACATATGCCGAAAATTATTGAAAACATCCGGGAAAGGGCGATCGAAGAAGCACGGGGCGAACTGCTCCGCAGCGGGTACGCCGCACTGACCATCCGCGGGATCGCGGCAAAACTCGGGATCGGCCTCGGCACCTTTTACAACTACTTCCCGTCCAAAGAATACCTGGCCGCGGCCGTGATGCTGGAAGACTGGCAGGAGCTGACCGGTGAATTCGAGACCGGGCTTGCCGGACAATCCCCGGATGCTGTCTTTTTCGGCCTGTTCGACCTGGTCCGGACCTTTTCCGGGCGTTACGTCCCCGCATGGAAAGAATATGAGCAGCATGGCTCCGGCAGGGCGATGATCAGCCGGTACCACGGGACCCTTGTCGAACAGCTGGCCGGATACCTGAGAACGGCCATTCCCGCAGACCAGCAGGAGCGGGAGCCCTGGCTCGCGGAGTTTCTCGCAGAACTCATCCTGCGTTTCGCACCCGACAGCAGCGTCCGCCGCGAAATGCTCGAGGATGCCGCTGCAAAATTACTGAAAACAAACACATCAGCAGGCAGACCCTGACTGACAGGAGGAAAAGAATGTCCAGTTTCAAAGATCTGAGGATCGTCGATAATTTTTATCAGACCTCACTGTTTTTCCCGATGCCGACCGTGCTGATCAGCACAGTCGCCGCGGACGGATCCACCTCGCTCGGCCCGTACAGCCTTGTGCAGCCGTACTACGTCGCCGGCAAGGATTATTACGCGATGCTGCTGAACTGCCGCAACTCGTCCAACACCGCCCAGCACATCCTGCGCACCGGCAAATGCGCCATCAACTTCATCCCCGATGACCGCAAATACTTCAAGGAAGCGGTCCGACTGGGCTGGCCGGGCGATACCCCTGCCGAAAAGATGAAGAACTGCAAATTCACGCTGGAAAAGGGCCTTGCCCCCGATGATGACGGCCAGAAGCGTCCGCAGGTCGTACAGGAAGCCTTCCAGGTCATCGAATGCACCTGGATGCGCCATCTGGACGGAGCGGACCGGGACCAGCCGGGGCAGCTGGACGGTTATGAAGGTCCGTACCACGATTTCAACGGGATCACTTCCAAATTCGGCGCCACGTTCATCCTGCGGGTGGACAAGATCCTGATGAAGGAAAAATATTACAACGCGATCATCAACGGCGTCACGGCGAAGGATTTCCCGAAAGTACCGGTCGACTACGGCTACCGGGATTCCAAAAACTTCTGGTACACCCGCTTCCCGGGTTTCGGCAACTTTTTCGGCGCGATCCCGGAGCTGCTGCCGGTCCGGAAAACCACCGTCCAGAGCGTTCAGTACGCGGCGGACCGCATTGACGACAAGGTCAAATTCACGGAAGAAGCCTGCGCGAAACTGGTCAACGTCCCGCGCATCTTCCTGCCGACCGCGCTGAAAGGCTGCGTCAAATGGGCAAAAGAAAACGGCGTGACCCTGATCACCGCCGAACATATGGATATCATCAACGATAAACGTTCCAAAGAAAAGATGAAGTAAAGGAGTTCAAAATGAAAGTCGTATTAGCCGGTGCGTTCGGGCACCTCGGAGAAGATATTCTGCGCAGTCTGGTGAAAGCCGGACATGACGTCACCGCCGCGGACATGGTCACGCGGGAACTGAAAGGCTGCACCGGGTTCAAACCCGTAAAGATCGACATGACCGACAAAGAAGCGCTCAAAGGGCTCTGCGACGGGGCGGATGTCGTGATCACGACCGTCGGCCTGACCAAAGCCAACGCGAAGATCACCGCCTACGATATCGACTATGGCGCCAATAAAAACCTGGTCGATGAAGCGGTCCGCGCGGGCGTGAAGCACTTCGCCTACGTCTCCGTACTGAAAGCGGACAAGGCTCCGGACGTCCCGATGCTGGACGCGAAGGCAAAGCTCGAAGCCTACCTGAAACAGAGCGGACTGACCTGGGTCATCTTCCGCCCGACCGGTTACTTCTATGACATCGCCCATGTCTTCATGCCGATGATCGAACAGGGCAAGGTCACCCTGCTCGGCAAAAAACCGGTCCACGCCAACGTGGTCGACACCCCGGATTTCGCTGACTTCATCGTTGAGCATATGTGCGACAACAACAAGATGTACAACGTCGGCGGGAAGGAAACCTATTCCTATGAGGAGCTGGCGAAGATGTTCTTCGCGGCTGCCGGCAAGGAACCCAACATCAGCTATGCTCCGACATGGCTGTTTGACGTGCTGGCTTTCATCAACAAGCTGAAAAAGAACGGCAAGGAGGCCATCATCAAATTCTCCAAGTGGACCCTCACGGAAGAGATGGTCGGCGACACGAAAGTCGGCGATCACAGCTTTGCCGAATACATCAAGAGTTGCTACAAGAAATAGAGCGTCAAGGAGGAGTTATGGTATTCCCTGAACTGACCTGGGTATTGCTGATCGTCTCCGCGGTCCTGTGCTCCATCGGGTTTTACAAGTTTGTTTATTTCATGTCCGTGGGCTACGGACTGGCCGTCGCCGGGATCGGTGCCACTATCGGGATCATCGGTCTGTCGCGCGGTGACCTGAGCCTGGCCGCCGCTGTCCTCTGCCTGCTGGCCATCGTCTACGGCTTCCGTCTGGGCGGCTTCCTTTTCATCCGCGAGATGAAGAGCGCGGCCTACCGCAAGACCCTGAACGCGCAGACCGAAAAACCGGTGCCGTTCCCGGTCAAGCTCGTCATGTGGCTGTTCATGGCTGTCCTTTACGTCGTCCAGATGTCCGCCATCTGGTACCGCGAGGCCACCGCACCGACAGCCCCGACACACATCGCCTGGGTCGGAGCCGCCATTATGCTCTGCGGCATCTGCATCGAGGCCCTGGCCGACAAACAGAAGAGCGACGCCAAGAAACTGAACCCCAACAAACCGGCCATGACCGGCCTGTACAAATACAGCCGCTGCCCGAACTATTTCGGTGAGATCCTGTTCTGGACCGGTGTTTTTGTGAGCGGCCTGAACATTCTCAAGGGCTGGCAGTGGGTGATCGCGATCCTCGGCTATGTGACGATCTTCTTCATCATGGTCTCCGGCGCGAAACGGCTCGAAAAACGCCAGAACAAAAACTACGGCAAACTCCAGGAATATCGCCGCTACGCCGATAAGACCCCGATCCTGATCCCGTTCATCCCTGTCTATCACCTTGTGAAGGAAGAACAGACGTCAGAGAGCGGCCGCTGAAAAGAGGCCGGCAGCGCTTATCAATAAAACGCGGACCGTTATGAATGGACTGACAGGGCTGCTGATCTGGCCCGTCAGTCCGGTAAAGGAGCAGCCCGTCCGGGCCGTCTTCGATATATAAGGTACCCGCCGTTATATACGGGTAAGTCTCATTAGGAGCCGCGGGTACATAAAAAAATCTGTCGTCTCAGGCTCATTACCTGGGGTGCCGGGGCCGACGGGTGGCCGCCAGGCCAGCCCGATCGGCCCCGGCTGATAAAACCAGGCGCGGCAAGCAGCTCATGCAAACACACGAACGATCGTGCCGCGCCATGCGGAGCACTCTCTTACGATTGCCACGTACAAACGAAAGCGGACTCTTATAAGAGGAAAGGAATGGAGATTTTCAGTATGTCAGTACCGATGGCTCTGGTGGATTTCATCCCTGTCATTTTGTTTATCATCGCATCAGTCACCCTGCAGCGCGGTCTTTATAACCGCATGAGCAAGGGAGCTTTTGCCGTCTTTTCCGCCGGCACGATCATGGTGATCACCGCCGGGATCTTCAAAGCGTCCTGGAAACTGCTCCTCGGTGCTGGGATCTGCGATTTCGAACGGCTGAATCAGGCCTTTTTCCCGATGCAGTCCGTCGGCTTTCTGCTCGCGGGCATCGCAGTCATCGCCATGGTCTTCTTCAAACAGAGCAGTGACGGACAAAAGATGTATGCCGCCGCACCGGCCGTCTTCAGCGGCACGGTCATCTTCATCATCGCCATGGTCCTCGGAGCGCTGGGACTCTGCGGCGGTCTGGCCATCGAAAGCAAACGCCACAACCGGACGAAGGCCATGATCCTTTTCATCCTGTCTTTCATCTTCATGCTGATGATGGGATATCTCGGGACAAAAGACTTCGCGAAGCCTTCCATGAACTGGATCGCCGAAGGCGTGAACCTGGTCGGACAGGTCTTCTTCCTGCTGGCCTCGAAAGATCTGGTAAAAGCGCAGTGACCATGAAAGAGCTGATCTTATCCGAACTCGGGAAACGCTACCCCGTCAGCGAACGGGATACCGGGAAATACCGCGATCTGAAAAGATCCGGGATGCATTTTATCATTTCCGCATACAGCATTCGCGGGCTGGGCTCCATGAGCGTGATCGAAATGTCCGCAATGCTCGGACTTATGAAAATGGAAAGCTTCATTCTGACGGCAGAATCCCTGGATCTGCCGCTTTTTTCCGGCGATTTTATCTCCGCGATGGGGAAATGCACCCTGCTGGAAGAGTTTTATGACACCATGCTCAGCCCGCTCCCGGAAGCGGATGCCGCGGAATACCGCAGTGTTAAGGCGAAATACGCGGACCTGCCGCTTTACGGAAACGAACCGCACTGGTATGACAGTATCCGCTACGATTTCACCCTGGGCGCATCAGACAAACGTCTGAAAGCACAGAAAGAGGAGATCACCGCAGACTATCTGGCCGCGTACCTGAAGCACGCGTCCCACGCACCGGCCGCGGACCCGGCAGAGAAAAAAGCGAAAACCAAAGCCTATGTGGACAGTCTTTTCGAAAACGGCGGACCGGCGGTCGACCAGTTCAGGAAACTGTTCGGCGAAGAAGCAGCCCGGGAGATCTTTGAAGACATTGTTTTCTCCTGCAGATAAAGGAAGAGGAAAAATATGCGTGAATTTCTGCTCGCAAACGGCCCCGTCATCGCGGCCGTACTGGCCGCCGGAGAACTGGTCTTCGGCATTCTGCTCGCAAAGACCTGGAAAAGCACCCGGAAACCGATCCTGCTCCTGATGGCTGTCGTCTCCTTCGCGCTCTGCTATGACGCGGCTGTTCTGGCATGCGGCAGCTTTCTGCCGGAGGGTGTGCTGAAACCGCTCAGCCAGGTACGCTTTATCCTGCACGGCACCTGCATTCCGCTCCTGCTGCCCATCTGCTCGGAAGCGCTCGGCTGGAAAGGCGGTCTGAAAAAGGCTGTCCTCTGCCTGACCGGACTGCTCATGGTCTGTGGATTTGTTTCCGGCCTGCTGACGAAACTGGAGCCATCCTCCGCAGCCGGGATCAGCCGTTATCTTTCCGGAGAGGGGACTCCCGCGTTCGCGGAACGGTTCCTGCGCGTTCTCTCTTACGGGACCGTGGTCCCGCTGATCCTTACCGGCATCATCGTATGGATCCGGCAGAAGACGCCATACCTGTTCCTGGCCGGCTTCCTGATGTTCGCGTTCTCCGCCCTCGGTCCGGCGACCGGGAACTTTGACCTGATCTTCCTGATCGGGATGTTCGGGGAGCTCTTTATGGTGCTGTTCTTTCTGCTTTACGGCCGGAGAAAAGCATAATGAAGCGCGGGATCCGTGTTTTATGCATCCTGGCTGCCTGTATGGTGCTTCTAGTGGGAACAGCTGCCATCTACGTCAGTGACTATTATCACGCCTCTCCCGCAGCCGAAGCGCTCCTTTCCGCGGATATCCCGGGGATCACGGTCACTGAGGAGAAGGACCGGGCAGTCTTCCGTCCGGAAGAAGTCAAAGCCGGACTGATCTTCTATCCGGGCGGTAAGGTGGAATACACCGCCTACGCCCCGCTGATGGAAGCCTTTGCACGTCAGGGGTTCCTCTGTATCCTTCAGAAAATGCCGCTGAATCTGGCCTTTCTCGGTATGAACGCCGCAGACCGGATCATCGCCGATTTTCCGGAGATCAGCACCTGGTACATCGCCGGACACTCCCTGGGCGGTGCAGCTGCCGGGATCTACAGCGGGAAACACGCACAGGATTTGGAAGGGCTGATCCTTCTCGGGGCCTATTCGACCGCGGACCTGAACGGCAGCGGCCTGCAGGTCCTGAGTATCTACGGATCGGAGGACGGCGTCCTGAACCGGGATTCTTACGCAAAGTACCGCGGCAATCTGCCGGCGGACACTTCGGAACGGGTCATCCAGGGCGGAAGCCATGCCTGCTTCGGCGATTACGGACCGCAGAAGGGCGACGGCACACCGCAGATCAGCTGTGATGAACAAATGGAGATCACCGCGGAAGAAGCCGGTAAACTGCTGCGGTAAAAGCGCAAACCTTAAAGAAAAATCCAGGAACTGAAGATGCGCGGCCCGGAAAAGCGGCCGCGCATTTTTTTATTTTCATCCCGCTTTTTCCGAACAATTCGTCCGGTGCCGTTTTTTCTGAATTATAATTTTTTATTGGAATCACACTGAACAGGATCAGGTAAATATGGCCTACACGAAAGAAAACAGGCAGACGGATCAGATGCGGACCGAAAGGCCCGGCGGATCCGTGCGCTCTGTTCCTGGAGGTCCCGCGGCAGCACTGCCCAACAGCCTGATGTACGATTTGATGGAAGACGCCTCCGGAGATGAATTATCCCCGGCACCGCTGATCCGGCGGGAAATGAACAGCCCGGTCCGGCAGATCCCGGCCGCGGAAACGGAAGCTGACCGGCTCTCTTCCGGTGTCCGCGGCAGCACCCCGGCCGATATCCGCCGGGAAATGGGGCACCGCCTCGGGGCCGACTTTTCACATGTGCGTTTTCATTCCGGTTCCGAAAGCGATCTGCACGGAGCACAGATGGGGGCCCGCGCATGGACCCGCGGCAGCGATGTTTATTTCGGGAAAGGCGGGTTTGATCCGCAGATCGCTGCCCATGAACTGGTGCATACCATCCAGCAGGGCGCGGTAAGCGGTTCCGTGAGCCGCACCGCTCCGGCAGGAGCGGTCCAGATGTGGCCGTGGAACAAGAAAAAGAAAGAGGACAGAAAAAGACATATCGACGATCTCGCGAGTCAGTATGAGGATGTCATAGCGAAAGAAAAACAGCGCAATGCCGTACAGGATGATAAGTCCGATGCTGATTTCGAGCTGGAAGGTCTGGATGCCCCGGAAATCACGGATAACATTATCCGAACCGGTGAAGCGGATCTGCCCGCCCGCCCCACCATGGTCTCCCAAAACCAACCGGCAGGCCCTGATGTCCCGAATGACGTGATGGGTGTCAGCGGGAAGCCCAGACAGCGCGTAAAAGAAGAAGACACGGGCTTTGATACGCTCCTCCTCGGCGGCATGGATCAGGTCAACGAACAGGAAAAGCAGGAGATCCTGCAGGATTTCGAGTCGGTTCCCAGCCAGAGAGATTCGGATGCGTCAATCATGCCGGAGACTGTCAGCGGGATGAAAGAAATCAACAAGCACCTCGGGATCACGCGCAACATCCAGACCGGAACCAACAGCGCCGCACAGCTGGGTATGCTGGCGAGGAACCACAGCGCCATGGAAGACAAAAACCTGTATACAGCAGCGATAAATCCCGCTGTGAGTATTGGCGCAGATGCTTTCGGTATCGGAGCCGGTCTGACAGGTCTTGTGACCGGTGGTTTTGACACATATAAAAATGTTAAAAGGCTCAAAGCGGGCGGAGAAAAATCCGACGTGGCAGCTTCCGGACTGGATACGATTGCTTCCGGAGCCGGTCTGGCTTCCGGCGGCATCGGCATGATGAGCAAAATCGGCAAATTGCCCATTGCCGGCGGTTTTCTGAAGTCAACTGCCGATTTTACGGGCAGTCACACAGGTGTGATCCCCGGTCTGAACGTCGTCACCGGCGGCGCTACCGCTCTCTCCGGCACCATTCAGGCCGTTAAGGGAAAGAAAAGCCTCGGGAAAATCAATGAACAGATCAAAAAACTTGAAGGCATCAGAAAGAAAAAGGGCCTGAGTAAAAATCAGGAAGATCTGCTCAAAACCTTCCATCAGGGCCGCCGTGTCTCGGAACTCAACCGGACCAGCGGGGCACTGAAAGCCCTGTCCGGCAGCGTCACGGCAGGGACCGGGATCGCAGCATTGGCAACCGGACCGCTTGCCCCGCTCACCGCAGCAATAGCCGGTGTGGCCGGTATGGGCCTCGGTCTTTTCAAATTTGTTTATGACAAAATCAAACGCAGACGGATGCGCGCCGATATCACTGCCGAAGAAATGGGCATCGACTGGGAGACCGAAATGCAGCGCGTGCGCGCGATGTTCCCGGCAGAAAAGCTGAGCGACAAGGAAGTGCGGGCGATCATCCTCAAAAGCCACGGCTTTGCCGAAGGTACACGGACATCGGCTTTCAAAGAGATCACAAAACGCCGCGCCGGTCATCTGATGAGTACGGCCCAGGGCACCGGAGAAGACGCCGACAGAGCGCAGAAGGTCATCAGTGCGCTCGGCATCCACCGCAAAAACGGCCGTTACGCCAAAGGCGCACTCAGCCTGCTGGAGAAAAAACTGGGATAAGAGGAGCTGAAAAATGGACGCGGACCGATTTCTGAACACCCTGGAAGGACTGCTGAAGCAGGCCGGACTGCAGACCGCTTTTATTGAAGGACAGGAACCGCAGACCGGAAACACCCTGCGGACACTGCTGCCGGTGACCGAAGCCGGAGATGTGGTCCTGCTGGAAGTGATGCTCGCCCCGTTCACGGAAGACGCACTGCTGCTCCAGCTGTATTCAACGATGATCACAAAGATCGGACCCGGATACGAAGCACTGAAAGAAACCATGCTGGACTGGAACCTGACCTGCACGCTGGGCGCTTTCGGGATCTACCGCAAAGAACGTCAGCTTTACCACAAATACAATTACATCCTCCCCCTGGACGAAGATCCGGAGGAGATCGCGCAGGAGGTCCTGTACCTGATCTCACTTATCCAAAACGTGATCGCGCTCCACTTCCCGGACGCCGTCAGGATCTCCGGATAGAAGACCGGGATAAAATTCGCGAACAAAAAGGCTGCACGGGCGAAATCACGCATGCAGCCTTTTTTCTGTATTAACACACATTCCCGGCAGCCGGCAATCGGGAGAAAATGCTTCATTTTGACCATTCCCGGGCCGGATCTGACGGATGTCGGGATATCCTGATCGAGACGCATCCTCCATATCGGCGCGGGCCCGGATCACCTTACGGCTGCTCCGGTTTGGTGATCACGCCGCGGCTGACCTGCCAGATCGTGTTACGGGCGGCGAACGATTCGGGGAAATGCGCCTGATCGGTCGTCGTCAGGATCGCCTGGTCATAGTTTTCCAGCCGCTCCAGCAGATCCGCGCCCCGGTGCTCATCCAGTTCCGCGAGCGTTTCATCCAGCAGCAGCAGCGGAGCCGTCCCGGTATGCTCCCTCATCCATTCGATCTCCGCCAGCTTCAGCGAAAGCAGCGCGGTCCGGATCTGTCCCCGGGAGCCGTACGTGCATAAATCGATCCCGCTGCTGAAGATCGAAAAATCATCCCGGTGCGGGCCGATGGAGGTCGCCCCCCGGCGGATATCGTTTTCGCGGCAGTCCCGCAGAGCCTTCCGGTACCGCTCCGCGATCTCCTGCTCACCCAGCTCATAAAGCTCTTCCGCTTCGGCAACGAACTGTTCGGAGCGGCGGATCGAAGCGTTCGGGTCAGCAGGGTCGAACCCGGGCAGATAGCCAAGGTCCAGCAGTTCCTTTTTCCCCGTCAGCTCCATATGGATATCCCGCGCGCTTTTTTTGAGCGCGGCAAGGGCATTGTTCCGGTGCCGGATCAGGACCGCCGCGCGTTCGGCCAGCATCCCGTCCCAGTAATCCAGCAGGGAAGGATCCGACTGCCGTTCCGCGATCAGTTTCAGCAGCGCGTTGCGGCGGGTCAGGATCTGTTTCTGTTCCGAAAGCGCGCGGGCATAGCCCGGCACCGACTGCGACAGCATGATATTCAGGTAACGGCGCCGTTCATCCGGAGCACCTTCCAGAATGCGGGTCATCTGCGGCAGGAAAAGCACACAGGGGAAAGTTCCGATCGCCTTCTGGACAGAGGACTTGATCCCGTCCAGCAGGATCTCCTTCCGGACGCGTCCGGCCTTTTCAGCGTTCTCGAGAATGATACGGACCTCCAGCCGGTGGCCCGTTCCTTCCCGCTCAAATTCGACGATGATGCGCGCCACGGCGACGGGTTCATTCAGCACATTGAAATGGATCAGCTGCCGGTCAGACCCCGCCAGCGGGCTGGAAAATGACGCGCAGTAAAACAGCGCTTCCAGCACAGAGGTCTTTCCCTGCGCGTTGCCTCCGGATAACAAAAGAATCCGCCGGGGTATATCGGTATCCAGGCGGACATAGGTACGGAAATTCGAAAGAGAAAGATGCGTGAGGAGCACGGATCAGGCTTCCGGAGCAGTCTCCGGTGCTTCAGCTGCGGCAGGAGGTTCCGAACCGCTTTCGGTTTCAGGTTCTCCGGCTTCTTCCTCTGACTGTTCAGACGGTTTGAAGATCTCGGTAGCCCGGTCGATATAGCAGATGCCTTCAAGGTGATCGATCTCATGCTGGAAAATTCGGGCCAGCCATCCGGAAGCGGAGATCTTCAGCGGACGTCCGTAGACGCTCAGTCCCTTGACCTTGATCGACTCATTGCGTTCGACTGTCCCGACATATCCCGGGATGGAAAGGCAGCCTTCATTGCCCGCGACCGTCTCTTCCGAGCGCCAGATGATTTCCGGATTGATGACCTTGTAGGTCTTCACCGGAGAATCTTCCACGCTGTCGTCCTCCGGATATTCAACGACGATCATGCGGATGGACTCGCCGATCTGAGGCGCTGCCAGGCCGACGCCGCCGGAGTCACGGAGCGTTTCCACCATGTCATCCGCCAGCAGACGGATATCGCGGTCGATCTGTGTGATTTTATGAGCTTTTCTGCGTAATACGGGATCACCGATTTGTACGATGTCTAAAATCATGTTCAAACTCCTTCTATTTTATTTTACCGCTTAAATGAATGGATTGGGGATTTTCCTATAAGAGCTCGGCTTGTCAGGCTTGAGGCAGTCGAAAGGCTGTGCTTCGCAAGGCGCGGCCCGAGCGCTCTTGTGTTTGCATAAGTGCCTTGCCGCGCCCAGTTCATTTAGCCGGGGACACGGGCCGGCTAAAGCCGCCCGTTGTCCCCGGCACCCCCATTAATTATGCCTGAAACGACAGATTTATTTTTGAACCCACGGCTCTTAGCAAGACAAACTGCAAACAGCGGCGATCATCCTAAAGAAAACTTAGACAATTTTAAAACCCGAAGAAGACTTTCGCCCCGATAAAGATGAGGATCACACCGCCGAGGATCTGCGCCTTATCCGAAAGCTTCGTCCCGAACGCACGCCCGACCAGAACACCGCCGATGCAGATAACAAAGGTCGTCAGCCCGATGATCAGCGAACTGCTCAGCGCGGCCGCCCATCCGTAATCCGCGATCGTGAACCCGACGGAGAGTGCGTCGATCGCCGTCGCGATCCCCTGCACGATCAGGTCGCCGAAACCGACCGCCGGCTTTTCCTCTTCCGTGTTCCCGCGGATCCCGGCGATGAGCATTTTCCCGCCGATATAAAGAAGCAAAACCAGCGCGATGGACGGGATCAGCTTGCGGAAGGACTCAAAAGCGTCCGCGATCTCATGGACACAGAACCAGCCGATCATCGGCATCGCCGCCTGAAACGCGCCGAAAACACCCGCGATCAGCAGCATCTTTTTTTTCGGCATATCCGGCTCATTCAGCCCGTTGACAGCCGATACGGAAAATGCATCCATCGCCAGGCCGATCCCCAGCAGGATGCTTTCGATCACAAAAGCAAACGTCATCTTCTTCTCAAAAATCCTTACCCGGTGTCCGGGACAGAAAAAGGCCGGCGTTTCTGCCGGACCGGATCATTCACAGCAATACAGACAGCCAGACAGCCCTCCGGACCGCGGCCGGCAAACAGACCAAACCCCGGCTCCCCGAATAGACTGCAAAACCCCGCTCAGGGGCCGCTCACAAGCATATCATAAAGGCCGCCTTTTGTCAAACCCGACCCGGCACACACGGCGGGATAAATTATGTTATACTGAGTCAGATGTACCAGGTACAACTGACTCACTGCAAATGCCGCTGAAGCTATAAAACGAACCGGAGTGCCCATTCTCATCATTCACGGAGAGGCAGATACACTGGTCCCGCCCGAAATGAGTCTCAGGATCGCGGAAGCCGATCCGGCCATGATCGAAAGATATACTTTCCCGGGTGCAGGGCACGGCACCGGTTATATGACCGATCCGAAGCGATACGCAAAGATCCTGGCCGGTTTTTGCGAAAAAATATTTGCCGGTCCGGCTCCGGGCGAACAAACAGGATGCTGATATGAAATGCTTTAAACTTGAGATCTTTATACCGGAAACGCACTTCTCAGACTTACGGGAAGCACTGCAAAGCACTGATGCCGGCCATATCGGCAGATATGACTGCTGCCTGTCGTACAGCAGAGTGATCGGAACATGGCGGCCCCTTGCCGGTACAGCTCCCTTTATCGGGAAAGAAAATGTCATCAGCGAAGAAGAGGAACTGAAGGTCGAGGTGACTGTCAGGGAAGAGATCCTTGATGAAACGCTAAGGGCAATAAAAGCCGTTCACCCGTATGAAGAGCCGGTCATCAATGTGATCGAATTGTACAGAACCGGACTCTAAACACACACTGCTGAACCGTATTCTATGGAGAAGCTGCAATGATAAAGCTTATTGTGCCGAGTGAAGAATCAGAACTGACAATTATTGTTTATGGCGTCTCATTTGCGGAAAAGTACTGTAATGCGAACGGATCGGATTATATTCCTGCTGATGAATATGATTGACCCTATGACAAATTCGGGATTCAGGGAGAGGCAAAAATCATGAAATTTTGTATTGATAACGGGGTGCTGCGGGACTTCATAGATGATGAGGAATGGCATACAAGGATCATCATTCCCGATGGGGTCAGAGTGATCGGAGAAGCCGCCTTTGCAGGCAATGAATACCTTTACCATGTAGTTCTCCCCGATACAGTCGAACGGATCGAGCGGGATGCCTTTCAGAACTGTTACTCGCTTTCATCGGTCCTGATTCCGGACAGCGTAACATATATCGGCCCTTATGCCTTCGCGGACTGCAATAATCTCAAAAGCATAACCATACCGGAATCTGTTAAGGAGATCGATCCTTCTGCATTCTGGCTCCGTAAAGACTGGGATGAATATCTTACCGGAGGCCCGTTCTATATTTACGGGAAACGGGGAAGTGAAGCAGAACGCTTCGCACACATGCATCCATTTATCTTCAAAGAAATTACCGCGGATCAATAAAAGGATCAATATAACTTCTAAATTATAGATACATTGGCAACTATCTGTATTTGATCAAAAAAAGCATTGGGCCATTGCATGCAGTCGTATCATGACCAGCTGCCCGAATCAGAAGAGCTCAGTTGTCAGGTCGATCCATAAAGCAGGCCGTACCAGAATTTCCTCATCATTGACATCGGAGAAGTGTACCCAACCGTCATCCATTACAACATCCGCCCAGGGGATTCCAGAACGGGCAGTCCGCAGCCACCACCAGCTGCGGCCGGTTCCCGGGCTGATAAAAGCCCCCTGACCTTCGGCATACCTTGTCGCCCTGCATTTCCGTTGTCTGTATTTATCGAAATATTTTTTCAAATCCGCATAACTCAGCAGGAACACCCTGTCGAAGGTATTGTTCGTACCTTCAGCGGAAGACCAGGGCGGCAGCTGGTCTTTGCTGTTATTGATCTCCTGAGCCAGGATCACCTTCCGCTCCTCATCATTGAACGCTGTATTCAGGAATTCCCCATTCAGCCATATCCTGAGTGAGCAGGTCTCCCAGGTGACATTTTCTGCTTCGGTATGATAAGGCTTCACCTCCAGTCCGTAACGGCTGAGCAGCAATGCCCTGTCCTTCCGGACCTCCTTCACGTACCAGATGATCGGTGTGTTATCTTTTATCTGCCGGGTGACCCGATACCGCCCGAAGGATACAAACTTTCCCGGTTCGAGATACTTTCTCAAGGGAAACACGCTTTTTTCCGCCTCATTTTTTACCTCTTGATCCTGAAGAACGATCCGTCCGATGAAAAGCGCGGGATCATCAATCAGCGTCCTCCGGGCTGAGATATTCGAACTCATCCTTATACGGATAGTCCGCCGGGAACGGGCGGCCCGGCTTCGGGATATCCGGTCCGCGGACATAACGTTTTTCCAGTTCAGCCGGTGCATCTCCCTTCAGCCTGCCGATCACGGAGGCAAACTGCCGGTCATCACGGGTCGGCCTGTAATCCGGCTCTTCGCTGCGGCTGATCAGGTAATACCGCTCGTGCGTCCAGCGCACCGCGCAATAGACTTCCTCATCCGTCAGCAGCCTGTAAACCGGGAATCCACATGCCTCGTGTGTCCGCGTGTTGCACTCCCGCTTCGTCACCCGGGTCATGGACAGCCGGTCCGCCCGGTCCCGGTAATAGGTCATGGCCAGGTCATAATGCTTTTCCGGCATGGGGACGGCCCTGTCCGAAAAGAATCCTTTCGCCTCAAGTCCGAGACGGCACTTTTCCGGGAGATCCGGATCTTTCAGTGAGCTGTCAAAAAATCCCGGGCTGCCGGACTTGTACGGAGGGACCTGATCATAGAGATAAACGAAGACCTTCGGCTTCTTCAGTGCAGAGGCAAATTCCGAGGCCAGCTTCTGGGTGACGGTATCCGGCCGGTCCTCATGGCACACCGCGAAGAACAGCGAACATCCTTCGATCATATCCAGGACCTCGCTCCGCCAGGAGCGTACCTTCCCGCCTGCCTGCTCATCACAGCAGACCCCGCAGCCCAGCTCCCGCAGCACCCGGGAAACAGCAGTCCGCTCCTCCGGTTCATACTCAGAACAACTGAGAAAAATATACCGTCCTTCAGCCATATCGTCCTCCTGCCTCATATTATAAAATATTTTCTTCCATGCCGGCAGCATTGCGAAAACTGAACGGTCCGCGGGCCTCTATGACCCGCGAAATCATTTATAATTAAAGTCTGATTACACGAAAACAGCAGCCGGATGATCAACATACAGGAAACAGGATCCCGATTCCGGGATGAACTGCGGGGATACG
>CADBKS010000032.1 GCA_902795255.1 uncultured Chloroflexota bacterium | reverse complement strand
TGTAGGGCAAGGTGCCCACACCTTGCCGCGAAACGTTGCAAAAAACAGGGAGGGCACGGAGACCCTTTTTAATTCGGGATTCGGAATTCGGAAGTAATTGCAGAATTCATGCAGATCTGATCTGCAGCTTCTCTTATTGCAGAAGAAAAAAGGTTGAGCCGAAGAGCTTCAGCAAAAAGGTTCTCACGGCAGAAAGCTGGTAAATCTCAATATGACCTCGGTATGAAAAATGTCGACCCTCACACAATAATGGGGGTGCCGGGGCCGATCGGGCTGGCCGCCAGGCCAGCCCGATCGGCCCCGGCTAAATAAACCAGGCGCGGCAAGAAGCTTATGCAAACACACGAGCAACCGGGCCGCGCCTTGCAGCGCAGCTCCTGCTCCGCATCTTAAAAGGCGTGGGCGCAGCCCACACCATACGGAGCAGGCTACTATCTTCCGATAGCCATGTACACCGCAAAATGAGCTCTGGCAAGCGTACACTGGCACCGGCGCCTTACCGGCGCAGTTCAAATCACAGTCTCAGCCGGTGGCACTGATTTGTCATTTTCAGCGAAAGATCTGCGTCGTTTTGTTTCAAAATCATTTCCGTGAACACCAAAAAATAGTGTATAATACTTCTGCAAAGACTACGGCTTTCTCCGTCAATTTTTGCTTGCATAAGGCCGGTATTGATCCGGACTTGTGGCGGATCCGGCTGTGTCCGGAGCAATAAAGTCCGGTTTTGTCGTATAAGACCGAAAAAAACAGAATCAGGAGTTACTTTTCATGGCACGTCAAATGGTTACAATCGATGCCAATGAGGCCGTCGCTTATGTGGCTTACCGCATGAACGAGGTCGTCGCAATCTACCCGATCACTCCGTCTTCCCCGATGGGCGAATTCTCGGATGAATGGGCAGCCAAGAATACCCCGAACCTTTGGGGTACCGTTCCGAGCGTTATGGAAATGCAGTCGGAAGCCGGTGCCGCGGGTGCCGTTCACGGTGCGTTAGTCACCGGTGCAATGACCACCACCTTCACCGCCTCCCAGGGTTTGCTGCTGATGATCCCGAACATGTACAAGATCGCCGGTGAACTGATCTCCACCGTCTTCCATGTTACTGCCCGCGCGATCGCCCCGCACGCTCTTTCCATTTTCGGTGACCAGTCCGATGTTATGGCGACCCGCCAGACCGGTTTCGCACTGATCGCCTCCAACTCGGTTCAGGAAGCGCATGATACTGCTCTGATCGCGCAGGCTGCCACCCTGAAATCCCGTGTCCCGTTCCTGCACTTCTTCGACGGCTTCCGCACTTCCCACGAAGTGATGAAGATCGAACAGCTCAGCATCGAAGATATGCGCGCGATGATCGATGACGAAGACGTTATCGCTGCCCGCGCCCGCGCGATGAACCCGGAAAACCCGATCATCCACGGTACCGCCCAGAACCCGGATGTCTTCTTCCAGGGCCGTGAAGCTGTCAACAAATTCTACGAAGAATGCCCTGCCAAGACGCAGGAAGCCATGGACCGCTTCGCCAAACTGACCGGCCGCCAGTATCACCTGTTTGATTACTACGGTGCCGAAGATGCCGAGACCGTGATCATTGCCATGGGCTCCGGTGTCGAAACCTGTGTTGAAACCGCGAAATACCTGAACGCCACCCAGGGTGAAAAATACGGCGTCATCGCTGTCCGCCTGTACCGCCCGTTCAGCATCAAAGATTTCGTCAAGGCCCTTCCTGCCACCGTCAAGAAGATCGCCGTCCTCGACCGCACCAAGGAACCGGGTTCCGCCGGTGAACCGCTCTTCCTGGATGTCGTTTCCGCCATCAACGAAGCGCTGACCGATGGTTACGCTCCGTTCAAGACCATGCCTGTGATCCGCGGCGGCCGCTACGGTATGGGCTCCAAAGACTTCACCCCGGCTATGGTCAAGGGTGTCTTCGATGAAATGAAGAAAGACTGCCCGCTGAACCACTTCGCGGTCGGTATTGAAGATGACGTCACCTTCAAGAGCATTGCTTACGATACCAAGTTCCTGCTCCCCGAAGGCCGCACCGTCAACTGCATGTTCTTCGGTCTGGGTTCCGATGGTACCGTCGGCGCCAACAAGAACTCCATTAAGATCATCGGTCTGAACACCGATAACTGGGCCCAGGGCTACTTCGAATACGACTCCAAGAAGTCCGGCTCCACCACCACCTCCCACCTGCGCTTCGGCCCGGATCCGATCCACGCCCCGTATTTCATCGGTGAAAATGACGCGGCCTTCGTTGCCTGCCATATGTTCACCTTCCTTGAAAAACTGGACATCCTCCGCTTCGCCAAGAAGGGCGGCACCTTCCTCCTGAACTCCATTTACGGTCCGGAAGAAGTCTGGGACAAACTCCCGATGGAATGCCAGCAGGCGATCATCGAAAAGGAACTGAAGTTCTACGTGATCGACGCTTTCGCCGTTGCCAAGAAGACCGGCATGGGCGGCCGCATCAACACCATCATGCAGACCTGCTTCTTCGCCATCTCCGGCGTCCTGCCGAAGGATGAAGCGATCGAACAGATCAAGAAAGCCATTAAGAAGACCTACGGTAAGAAGGGTGACGCCGTTGTTGCTCAGAACTTCGCCGCGGTTGACGGCTCCCTCGAACATCTCGCGGAAGTCAAATACCCGCACAAAGTGACCAGCACCATCCATCGTCTGCCTCCTGTCTCCGACAAGGCTCCTGAATTCGTGAAGGAAGTCCTCGGACCCATCATCTTCGCCCACGGGGATAAACTCCCTGTCTCCAAGATGCCGGTCGACGGTGCTTTCCCGACCGCTACCACGCAGTGGGAAAAACGCAATATCGCGCAGGAAGTCCCGGTATGGGATCCGACCGCCTGTGCACAGTGCGGTAAGTGCGCGATTGTCTGCCCGCACGCTGCCATCCGCCAGAAGGTCTATGACCCGGCGCTGCTCGAAAATGCTCCTGCCACCTTCAAGTCTGTTGACGCCAAGGGTTACAAGGAATTCCCGGGCGCGAAATTCACACTCCAGGTCGCTGTTGAAGACTGCACTGGCTGCGGCCTCTGCATCGAATCCTGCCCGACCAAGGCGAAGGGTACCCTGACCATGGCTCCGCAGGTCCCGCTCCGCGAGACTGAACCCGCCAACTGGGACTTCTTCATGTCCATCCCGGATCCGGACCGCTCCAAGCTGTCCCTGAACACCGTCAAGGGTTCCCAGCAGCTTCGCCCGCTGTTCGAATTCTCCGGCGCCTGCGCCGGCTGCGGTGAAACACCGTACGTCAAACTCCTGAGCCAGCTCTTCGGCGACCGCGCCCTGATCGCGAACGCTACCGGCTGCTCCTCCATTTACGGCGGTAACCTGCCTACCACTCCGTGGGCCAAGAACGCCGAAGGCAAAGGCCCGTCCTGGGCAAACAGCCTCTTCGAAGACAACGCTGAATTCGGTCTCGGCATGCGCCTGACTGCTGACAAGCAGCACGAATATGCCTGCGAACTCGCGAAACTGCTCGCTGACAAGATCGGCCCTGAATTCGCCGAATCCCTGATCAATGCTGACCAGAAGTCTGAAGCCGGCATCGCCGCACAGCGTGCCCGTGTTGCCGAACTGAAGGCCAAACTCGCCGGTGATGAAGATCCGAAGGCGAAAGAACTGCTCTCCCTGGCCGACGCATTCGTGAAGAAGAGCGTCTGGATCCTCGGTGGTGACGGCTGGGCCTACGATATCGGTTACGGCGGTGTTGATCACGTTCTGGCTTCCGGCCGCAACGTCAACATCCTCGTCCTGGATACCGAAGTTTACTCCAACACCGGCGGTCAGGCTTCTAAGTCCACTCCGCGCGCCGCGGTCGCGAAATTCGCTGCCAAGGGTAAGGATCTGCCGAAGAAGGATCTCGGTTACATCGCCATGACCTACGGTTATGTCTATGTCGGTCACGTCGCCATCGGCGCCAACGATGCCCAGACAGTCAAGACCTTCCTCGAAGCGGAAGCTTACGACGGTCCGTCCCTCATCATTGCGTACAGCCACTGCATTAACCATGGCATCAACATGCGCAACGGTCTGGCCCAGCAGAAACTGGCTGTCGACTCCGGCCTGTGGTCCCTGTACCGCTACAACCCGGACAAGATCGCTCAGGGCGAAAATCCGCTGACCATCGATTCCAAGGAACCGACTGCCAGTGTTGTCGACTACGCCTACAACGAAAACCGCTACAAGCAGCTGCTCAAGGCTGACGAAGCCCGCGCGGAAGCGCTGATGAAGCGCGCCGTCAAGGACGTCCAGAAACGCAACGCTCTCTACAAACAGCTTGCCGAACTCGACTACTCCATGGGCAAAGAAGACTGAGTCTTCTGCTGAATAACAACAAAAAACCGGATGGCCCCGCCATCCGGTTTTTTGTTTCCCCGGATGAGACAGTTGTACCTGGTACATCTGACTCATGATATTCCGCAATAGATTTCGTTATAGGAATGTTTATTACTTAATAATTAAGCGGTTTATTGGCATGGATGTTGCAATATCAGGTAAAGAGTTCATGCTCCTTTGCGCCTGCGGAACAGACAGCGGGAGACCGGGTGGCCTGCGGGCAATGCCCGGAATATGAAACCGGTGTCATTAATTCATGAAAAGGGTTGACAGTCATGGCTGAAAAATTTCACAATCTTTCAGAGCAGAGCAGAGCAGAGCAGAGCAGTATAACTGCAAATATATTTCAGAAAAGTTCTTCCGCAAATAGATGAATTTCGTTTGCTGAAATTTTGTTTTAAATTCAAAGGTCATAGGGAGAGAACAAGATGGGAAGAAATCCTGATAAATTGTATATTTTGTTGTGTTTATTATTAATCATAGTATTTGACTCCATTACTGTAAAAGCAGAATCCTGGACTTCTGAAACTTGGGTCTGGCCGGTTCCTGATGCTTGGCCGCAAGGTCCGTATATCAGCGGTTCTTATTATGATGACTATTCTCAATACGGTGTTCCCGTACACCATGCCCTTGATATTACAAAAGGGCTCAATGCAAAAATTGTAGCAGCTAAAGCGGGAACTGTCGTTTATGCCCAGGGGACGGATATTTATAACAGTGAAGGAAAATGCGAATATTGTGGCGGTGGTAATTTCGTCGTAATTTATCATGAAAACAGATATTATTCCCATTACTGTCATATGAATTCTTTGGCAGTAAAACCCGGCGACTATGTTACTGCGGGGCAGACTATTGGATATATGGGTGAAACAGGGAATGCTTGGGGAGTTCATTTACATTTTGCAATAAAAACAGTTGCAAATGGTACAACTGATGATAGATGTAAAAATGTAAACCCATCCTGGACTGATCCTGATGGAATTACATATATAAAGCTTGATACTGGGTCGCTTGTCGTTAATGGTTATCTGGATGGCAATATATCGACAGGTTTGGGGGATTATGGCACGGTAGACGTTTATATCAATGAGAAAAAAGTGGCTGATGATGAACCAAATTATTCAAATCCGGATATAGAGGCCGGATCAAAATATGAAATAAAAGATATCAAGGCGAATGATGGATATGAATACATAAAGGTTTACTCCGGTAATAAATCAGGTACGATCATAAAAGGTGGGAACAGTTGGGTTACATTACAATTCAATTCCATAAAACCAACAAGCATAAATTTGAATAGAACGGCTGTCTCCTTAACAGTGGGCACTGAAATATTGCTTTCCGCAACCGTTTATCCTACAAATGCCTGTAAGAAATTTACCTGGAGCAGCAGTAATACGAGCGTTGCGTCGGTCACTGCAAACGGTGTAGTGACTGCAAAATCCGTGGGAACTGCGATAATAACTGTAAAAAGTGCGGTAAATAGTTCTAAAAGTGCGAAATGCACTGTCACAGTAAATAAAGTCTCTCCTACCGGAATCTCATTGAATATTCATAGCACTACGTTAGGTCCAGGTAACACGACAACACTTACTGCGACGATTACGCCTTCGAATACAACGAACAAAAACGTAACCTGGAGCAGCAGTAATACGAGCGTTGCAACTGTTTCCGGGGGGATTGTAACTGCAAAAGCTGCAGGAACTGCAGTGATCACTGCTTCTGCGACAGATAATACATCTGTGAAGGATACATGTACGGTTACAGTCATACAACTGCCAAACGAAATCAGTTTGGATCGGAGTTCGGTTTGGATAGATCCGGGAAATGGGACTACGCTTGTTGCGACGATCACGCCTTCGAATGCTGCTGACAAAAACGTATCCTGGACAAGCAGCAATACAAGCGTGGCGACAGTCTCTTCAAGCGGAAGAGTCACTGCAAAAGCTGCCGGAACTGCGGTGATCACAGCAACAGCCAAAGCGAATAGTTCTGTTAAGGCGACCTGTACGATCCATGTTCGGAATATTTGTTCTTTTACCTCGGAATGGCTGGAAACGGGAACGCTTCCCTGTGACAATGCGGACAGTACAGTCGAAGTTGAGTACAACAACCATTATCAGACAACCGCTGCTTCATCTCCGGGATCCGGCTGGACGAAAACTGGCACCGGCACAACAAAATATGAGGCGACCGGTGAGACCCGGGAGGCTCCGTATCCGCTCAGTACTTCGAACACGCTGGTCCGGGCTGAATCAAAAGATTACTATTACCATTGGTGCAGGCAGGGAAGCAGTGTTGTGAATTTCGAACAGGGCCCGAATTATCCGACACCGCATGTTGCGGGCGCTATCGATCAATTTACGATCGAAGGCAGCGGGAAGGACGGTGATAATCCGAACATAATCTGGTACCAGCTGCGCCATAAAGGCAGGTTTGAGAACCAATTGGCCTGGTGTGATAACGGCAGCAATTATGTCTATTATCACATGTATGTTTATGACGTCAGGAAAGCGGTAACGTATTATACCTGGAGCAAAGACAGCGGGTGGACGACCAGTCCGGACAGCAGCGCCGCTTCCGTTTCCTACCGCTACCGTCTTAAAGAGGTTCTGCCGACCGGACTCTCACTGAATAAGACGTCGACCACACTTGGGGTCGGGCTTACCTACACACTGACTCCCACCATAAGTCCGTCAAACGCGTCAAACCAGAATGTGACCTGGAGCAGCAGCGATACGAGTGTCGTGACGGTGTCATCTGCGGGAAAAATCACCGGAAAGGCTCCGGGAACGGCCACGATCACCGCAGCGTCGGTTGGGGATCCCTCGGTCAAGGCGACCTGTAAGGTGACCGTTATCAAACTTGATCTGAATTATTCCGCCCGTTTGGTTGAGATCGGAAAGACATTACCGCTCACTGCGGTGATAACACCGGCAAGCGCAAGCCAGAATGTGACCTGGAGCAGCAGTGATACCGGTGTCGCCACCGTTTCTTCCGATGGCGTGGTGACCGCGAAAGCTGTCGGCAAGGCAACGATCACAGCGACCTCTGCGATAAATTCTTCGGTGAAGGCCACCTGTGTCATTACCGCGGGACGCCGGCTGGACCTCAGCGGATATCTGGATGGTACCGGTCAAACCAGTTTGCTTGACTATGGAACGGTGGATGTCTATGTTGATGGTTCGAAATTACAGGAAGATACGGACGATTTCTATCGGGTCGTTGAAGTCGGGAAGACCTATCAGATCACAGATATCAAAGCAAATCCCGGCTATTCTTACGACGGGGTCTACTCGGGACAGACAGAAGGCACGATGCCCGACAGGAACCTTGTCGTGAGATTAATATTCAATACCATCAAACCGAGTGCCGTTACACTGGATCAGACAAATCTGACGCTGCAAACCGGTATGACCGCGGCGCTTGCGGCATTGGTCACGCCTGCCGACGCAAAAGATAAAAGTGTGACCTGGACCTCCAACAATACGAATGTCGCAGAGGTCTCTTCCGCCGGTGTCGTGACGGCCAAAGCCGCCGGGACCGCAACGATCACGGCAGCCGCGGCAGGGAATCCTTCCGTGAAGGCCACCTGCAAAATCACGGTGACCTCGCCCGGATCTGTCTGTATTCCGGGGGATGTGAATGGAGACGGGAGAGTTACCGGGAAAGATCTGATGCGTCTCCAGGAATACCTGGTAAACAGAAACATTGAATTATTATGCTCCGGCGATGTGAACGGGGACGGCAGGATCACCGGGAAAGATCTGATGCGTCTCCAGGAATATCTGGTCGATAAAACGATCGTGCTCTATTGATACGGTCTTTTGACCGGCGGGAGCAGCGGCTTTGTAATTACAAAATGTAAGAGGTAAGAATGAAAAAAACAGGGATCATATTTGTCGTATTGTGTCTGGCTCTGTCATTAATCGGCATTTTTTCTGCTGAAGCGCAGGCCCAATTGACCCTGCAGCTTTCGTCTGCGGAAGCATCACGGGGTGAGGATGTAACGCTGGTTTTATCCGCTTCAAACAATCCGGGTGTCTCATATTTGAGCCTGATGTTTGAATATGATAAAACAAGGCTCGCTTTCAACGGGTTCGACCATGCTTTCTCCGCTTCGGATTTCCCGGGAACCTGGAGTGAGAACGGGATGATCATCAACTGGCTGGGGGCGGAAAACATCATGTATGAGGGTGAGATCCTCAAATTGAATTTCACCGTTTTGGATGATGCCGGCCCCGGCGATGCGGTCGTAAACGTATCGGCGGATCCCGATGATGATCCGGCTCTGCAGAAATCAGAGGATGGTCCTGATGGCGTGGATGTGGATGTTGATTATGGAGCCGGTAAAGTAACGATCCCGGAAGAGTCCGTGCCCCTGCCGGAATCGATCACGCTGGATCAAAACTCCGCTGAACTCGAAGCCGGCGATACACTGGTCCTTACCGCGGAGATCCTGCCGGAAGAAGCGGATCAGTCCGTTACCTGGGAAAGCAGCGACCCCGATGTGGCTTCTGTCGATGAAAATGGTACCGTTACCGCGATTTCGGAAGGGACCGCGACGATCACGGCGACATCCGATGCGGATGAATCGCTGTCTGACAGCTGCGTGATTACTGTTATCGGTACAGAGAACCCCGGAATCCTGCCGGAATCGATCGCGCTTGCCGGTGCCGCCCCCTCTTCGCTTGCCATAGGTGAAGGCACCCGGATCTCCGCAACGATATTGCCGGAAGAAGCGGATCAGACTGTGATCTGGGAAAGCAGTGATCCGAATGTTGCGACAGTCGATGAAGATGGCGTGATCACCGCGGTCGGTGAAGGTGCGGTGACGATCCGCGGATTCTCTCAGGTTGACCCGAGGCTTGTGGTCGCTGTCCGCATCAGTGTGACCGGCAGAGAACCGGAACAGGAACAGCCCCGTCAGCCGGAGCCTGACAGGACTTTCTGGAAGCTGCATGAAAATGATATCCTGCCTCGCACCGGTTTTTCAGCAATACGCCCGCAGGCGATCGGCAGCCTTCCCCTGGATATCACCTATGAACCGCTCCGCTGGTCCATCGAGATCCCGTCCGCTAATGTAAAATCCGACATCGTTGAAGTTCCGTTTGTGGATGGTGAATATCCGGTCACCTGGCTGGGCAGTGACCTCGGCCTGTTGGAAGATTCCTCTTTGCCGGGGGATGGGACCGCGGTCCTGGTCGGACATAACCATCTGAATACCACGGACGCAGGTCCGCTGGCCTTCCTTGACTTATTGGAAGAAGACACACGCATATTTGTCCATGATCCGCGGAACAACATCAGAATATTCGTTGTTTATGCCAATGAAAAAGTGAGTGAAACCGATGTCAGGGCCGTCGAAAAGCTTGCGATGGAAGCGGAAAATTCACTGATCCTGATCACCTGCGAGGATGAGCTTGTCGGCGGAGGATATGCCAACCGCCGTATCATCGCGGCAAAGCCGTATTGATCGCCCGGACAGTCCGGTGCTGATAGATTTCAAATAAGTGTCGCTTCGCGGCTTTGAATGATGAAGCACCTGAGCTTATAAAAAAAGATCCACGGCAGGCATGATGGATGGGAAGCCGGAATGACCGTACTTCCTGTCCATGAGATGCCGGAAATCTGCGATAAAGGGACCTGTTTTGTCTGACTCCCGCGAAGTCCGGGTCAGCAGGACCGGTCCCTGTTTCTTACATGGATTCGGGCCCTGTGAATTGCCTGCCGGGTCAGATGGACAGCGAGAGGCGGGTGCGGGGCCTGCTTTTCATTCTTCCGATTTTAATAAAAAAATAATAAAACGTTTTGAAAATCTTGCACTATAATAATTAATGGATAACAACGGGGACGATCCCCGAAAGGAGTAATTTTCATGGAAAATCTGAGTGATCTGGTCAGTTCCCAGAAAAGTGGACTGCAGAAGTTGTGGGAGAAAATTCCCGGAATCAAAGGGTATGAAAAGCTGGAAGACCGCCGGGATACCGATAAGATCGTAAGAGAAAATATCGCCCAGCGTTTTTCCGAACAGTGGGATCGGATCTCCGCGATCGAAAAAGATTTTGCAAAGGGCGCCGGGATCCTCTATCTCAGTGATCTCGAATCCGCCGCGCTGAAGATCCGCCAGTTCGCGGATCGCATCAAGACTGCTGCCTACGGTTATGCCGGTCTGAGCGATGCGGTGAAGGTCGATGACGTCGCGCTGCAGCAGATCTATGACTATGACCTGTATCTTTTTGACCTGGCCGATACGGTCAAAGCCTCCGTCGATAAAGTTGAAGACGCGGCGGCTGCCAATGCCGGGATCGATACCGCGGTACGCGACCTGGACAAAGTTGCCCAGGAATGCCTGACCGCGCTCAACCGCCGGGCTGAAGTCAAATTCGGTACGCAGAACAGCTAAGTGTAACAATCAGGAGAAGTAAAACATGGCACGTATTTTTGATGTTGTTGAATATCCGAGCGAAATGCCGGATGAGATCGTCCATCATTTTCCGGAAACCGGTGTGGCGGATATCCGCTGGGGTTCCCAGCTGATCGTCCGCGAATCCCAGAACGCGATCTTTATGCGCGACGGCAAGGCGCTGGACGTTTTCGGCCCCGGACGCCATACGCTCTCGACCGCGAACCTGCCGCTGCTGACCGACCTGCTCGGCAAAGCTTTCAACAGCCGGACGCCTTTTACCGCTGAAGTCTACTATGTGGCCATGCGGGAATTCGCAGACCGCAAATGGGGCACCGCCCAGCCGATCATCATCCAGAACGCCGGTGTCGGCCTTGGAATGACGCTGCTGCAGGGCTTCGGTACCTACAGCTTCCAGGTTTCCGATCCGCAGCAGTTCGTGACGCAGATCGTCGGTGCGACATCCAGCTATACCCTGACGCAGATCGAAAACCGCCTGCGTTCCATGCTGCTCTCCAAGCTGCAGGATACGCTCGCGACCCAGGCTGCCAACGGCCAGAACATTTTCCAGCTGATGAGCCTGACGGAAGAGCTGGGCACGGCTGTTCGCGCCAAAGCTGCCGATGACTTCAAGGCGATCGGCCTGACACTGAAGTCTTTCTACATCTCCAACCTCAAACCGTCCGAGACCAGCGCTGAAGACCTGCGCGCGATGGGCATGCTTGACATGAACACCTACACCCAGCTGCAGGCTGCCGACGCGATGCGCGACGCTGCGAAGAATGAAGGCGGCGGTGCGGGCCTGACGGCCGGGATCGGCGCCGGAATGGGCATCGGCAATTACATGAGCCAGGCATTCGGCATGAACCAGCAGGCCCAGCAGCCCGTTCAGCAGCAGGCTGCTCCTGCCGCGGCGGCTGCTCCGGCCGCATCCGGTGTCATGACACCTTCCGAAGTTGCCCAGCTGCTGAAGGTCTCTGAAGAAGATATCATCGCCGCGATCAACGCGGGCGACCTGAAAGCCCGCAAGATCGGCAGCGCTTACCGTATCAGTAAGGAAGCGGTCGACGAATTCCTGAGAGGGTAAGGAGCGTCCCTGTTTTATGAGTCAAAATGCCGTCTGCCAGACTGTTGACAGGCGGCATTTTTTAAAAAACCGATCCTTATGACTTGCCGCAAGTCACTTGTCACTGAAGGGTTATGAAACTACAGGAATATCAGCTCAAAAATATATTCAAACGGTACGGGATCCCGATCCCGGACGGCAGGGTCACCTCTTTTGCCCGTGAGGCCAAACGGATCTCGGAAGAGATCAACGCCCCGGTCGTTGTCAAGGCGCAGGTCCTGACGGAAGGACGCGGAATGGCCGGCGGGATCCGCCTCGCCCGCACGCCCGAAGAGACCGAGGATTTTGCTTCCCAGATCCTTTCCTCCAAAATCAAGGGCCTTTCGGTCGGAAAGGTATTGATAGATGAGGCCGTCACGATCGATGAGGAATATTACCTGCTGATCGCTTATGACCGGTCCAAGCAGATCCCCGTGCTCGCGATGTACGACACCGGCAGCATTTATATTGAGACCGCCGCCAACTCCCTTTATGAAAATCTCGAACGGGTCGATATTGATCCGCTGATCGGGCTGCAGCAGTTCCAGATCTATGATCTGGCCTCACGCTGCAACTTTCCGTTGAAGTATCAGCGGAAGCTCTTTGAGATATGTAAGGAAATGTGGAAGATCTTCTGTGATCTGGATGCGATGCTTGTGGCCATCAACCCGCTGGCGATCACACCGGACGGGCGCCTGCTCGCGCTGGACGGCAAGATCACGCTCGACGACAACGCCTTTTTCCGCCAGCAGCAGCTTTTCGATACGCAGTATATGACGATCACCAACGAGACCGAGTACGAAGCCATGAAGTACGGGATGTGCTACTTCAAGATGGACGGCAACATCGGTGTGCTGGCCAACGGTGCGGGGCTGACGATGAGTTGTATCGATTATGTCCGTTACCGGGGCGGCCATCCGGCCAACTACATGGATATGGGCGGCAGCGTTCACGAGGAAAAGGCTGAAAAAGCCCTGACGCTGCTTTACAAAGATCCGCGGGTGGAGGTGATCATCATCAATATCTACGGCGGGAAGACCCACTGCGACAAAGTCGCGGAGGGGCTGATCCGTTCGCTGCGGAAGAACAAGCGGAAGATCCCGCTGATCGTCCGCTTCAGCGGAACGGGAGCCGAAACCGCGCATGAGATGCTGAAGGGTACCGGGATCCGGACGGTCCCGGACCTGCCGGATGCCGTGGACAGTGTATTTGAAATTATCGGAGCACCGAGCAATGAGCATATTACTCAATAAATCTACCAGAGTCGTTGTACAGGGGATCACCGGCCGTGAGGCGGGCTTCCATTCCCGTGATATGCTTGCATACGGTACACAGATCGTCGCCGGTGTGACGCCGGGCAAGGGCGGTATCTGGGTGCTGGATGAAAAAGTCCCGGTGTTTGACAGCATGCGCTCGGCGGTCGAGGCTACGGATGCGAACACATCCATCGTTTTTGTTCCGGCGCATCAGGCGACGGATGCCCTGTATGAAGCCGCTGATTCCGGCGTGGAGCTGGTCGTCTGTGTGACGGACGGGATCCCGGTGCAGGATATTGTCAAGGTCAACGCGTATATGCGTGCAAAGGGGATCCGCCTGGTGGGCCCGAACTGCCCGGGGATCATCAATCCCGGCGAACAGAAAGTGGGGATCTTCCCGGAAGACTGCGTGATGCCCGGAAATATCGGCGTGATCAGCCGTTCCTCTACGATCAGCTATGTGACGATGGCCCGGATGAAGGCTGCCGGCATGGGCGTGAGCACCTGTATCGGGATCGGCTGTGACTATATCTGCGGGACGACCTTTGTGGATGTGCTGGAAATGTTCGAGACCGATCCCTATACCGATAAGGTCCTGCTGATGGGTGAGATCGGCGGTCTGGAAGAGGAACGCGCGGCGAAGTTTGCCGCTTATCAGATGAGCAAACCGGTCGTTGCCTACGTTGCCGGAATGAGTATCCCGGAAGGAAAGCGCACGACACATTCCGGCGCTTTCATCGACGGCGGGATCGGCTCCGCGCGCGAGAAGCTCGAAGCCTTCAAAAATGCCGGGATCAAGGCGACTTCCAACTGGATGGAGCTCATCGACCTGCTGCGCTGATCCGGACTGAAGTTTTAAGGTTTCAGAATATTAAAAAAAGAAGAGAATAAAAGTTCTCTTCTTTTTTTGTTAATATATACTAGTTATTCTCAATGATCAGGTCACAAACTTCCCGTACATTAAGAGAATCGAAATAAAGTTCTTCTAACGGGATCCATTTCATTCGGAAGGCTTCGGCAATTTCCGGTGTGCTCCGCGCCCTGATGCGCCGCATCTGCTCCTCCGGGTCCACGTCCAGGAACAGCTTCAGATCGTAATTATCCCTGAGTTCCGGATGGCAGGCATAGGAGCCTTCGATAACAGCGATGCTGCCCGGAATGATCCGGACGGTATCTTCATAACGGCCTTCATGCGGACGGTACGGGCGGTAATCAAACGGCAGACCGGCCCGCAGCGGCTTCAGGACTTCTTCAAGAAAGCGCTCGTGGTCTATATTCTCCCCCGGTGTGGAAAAGCGTTCCGGTGTCCGCTGCTGCGGCCGCAGGAAGAAATCATCCATATGGAGCAGATCCGCGTGCCACGCTGAGGCCAGCTGCTGTCCGAGTGTCGATTTCCCGGACGCGCAGCGCCCGTCAATGGCAAGGACCGCCGGACCGGGCCTCCCCGCTGCTTTTTCCTCCAGTTTCTTCAGGATCTCCGGAAACAGTGTCTGATCCATATACCTCCTTATGAGTCAGCGGTACCTGGTACGGCTGACTCATTCATCATCCAGGTGGATGCTCCAGCTCATTTTGAGTTTCTTTTTCGCTTTTTTCAGCGTGGCCGGATCGGGGTCCGGCCAGTCGGTTACTTTGGAAGCGTTGTTTTTTACCAGATGGGCCTTTTCGGCGCATAACGCCAGCGGCATATCGGAGAGTGAATCCGAATAGAAATTCTCGATCACCGGAAATCCGTGGTCAATAATGTATCGGCTCTTTTCCTTCGCGTACATCAGGTTATTTGTGAAAACGCCGTATTCACGGTCGAATTCCGTCGCGATAAAGTTCACGCCGAGTCTCTTCGCGATCGGCCCGATGATGCATGACGGGGAAGCGGAGATGATCAGGTCATCCGGCCTTTTTTGTTTCAGGTACCACGCGGATATCTTCTTCTCATTTTTGTCCCAGTACCGTTCGATCTGCACTTCAAAATCGTCCGTCATACACAAAAAACCGTAAAATTTGCGCAGAAAGAGATGGCCCGGGATCTTCCCGCATCTGAAGAGAATAAAATTCTTTACCGCTGCCGGAAAATATGTGAACCACAGCTTCGGATGCCGGTTCATGCACCAGACGGCAAATTCAAGCGTGCAGTTTGTATGAAAAATCGTTCCGTCAAAATCGTATACATTCATTTTGTTGTTTTCCGCTGACCGGAATTATACCGCTGTACGGCCGCGAATGAGACAGTTGTACCTGGTACAACTGTCTCATTCGTCCAGGGACGAGTAAAAATATGAAGGATTGGTTCCGTCATACCATTCAAATCTGCAGCGGCGCACGGCTTTCATGTCTTTCAGCGTGAGATGTGGGAACAACTCCCGGTACTCCGGCAGATAATCAACCATTTCATCCTCACTCAGTTCTGAAATGGCATTATTGGCACCGTGCGTGTTGAGATCCGGATCAAGGGGCCAGATATCCTCAAGATAATAATCGAGGAACGGTCCGGGCACGATCTCCGGATGGTCCGGGTCCCGTTGATCCAGCTGCCAGTCCGGGTCGGTGAATTCGGTGGAGCCCCAGTTCAGTCCCCAGGGGTAATCATCACTCATGGATTCACAAAAATAGCCTTCTTCCCACTGCAGTTCATTCTCATGTTTCCTCACGAATTCCTGCCACTCGCGCAGATATTTGAACCCGAGCGCGGAAACCGGAATCCTCAGCAAAGTCGTTTTATGCCAGCATGACATATATCCTCCGAAAAATTTATATCAGAATGTGTAAGGATCAAATCCATTGACCGCCATCACGAACCAGGCGGTCGGAGCAACATGCGGATCATCGGAATAATTCCAGGATGAACCGTCAAACAGTTCGAGCCCGGTCGGAAGCTGTTCCACTGTCGAGGCGGGGATCATTCCCCGGGCTGTCTGAATGCTCCGCAGCGCATACAGCGATGCATCCGCCCGGGCATCATCCCCGGACAGGCGGTACATCAGTGCCGTGAAGGCTGTTCCTTCCGGCCACCAGCCGCCATTGTCATTCCCTTTGGAAAAGGGATATCCGCCCTCTGCCGTGCGCATGGCGTCAACGGTATCGAGCACATCCAGATACGGTTCAAATTGATCCTGCAGCGCCAGCCTGTTCCAGACCATACCGTCCAGGACGATCAGCCCCTTATTGGGCGTTTTGCCGTCATCCAGCGTGCCGGTATAAAAATATTTTTCATCCGGGTCATACATGGCGCGGATCAGCTGCAGCGCCGATTCAGCCGCATCGGCATATTTCCGGTCCGCCGTCAGATCATACAGGCGTTTGAATACCGCATAGGCATCGATGTTGTGTTCGATCGATTTGTAGGTGAAATCATAGACCACATCCGCTTCCGGCCAGCCGTCATAACCGCCGGTAAAGCCGTACCATGCGTCGGTGTTTTCTTCAAGGATCCGATCCATCAGCAGCCGGGCAGTTTCACGGTATTTTTCATTCCCGTAAAGGGCGTCATACTGCAGCAGCGCCAGCGCCGCATAGGAAGTGTTCCCGGTGTTGGAACCGGTCTGATAACGGTCCTCATACCATGCGTTTGCTTCCTGATCCCACCAGCCGGGCAGACTGATCCCGTTTTCCCAGCCGTTGACCGGCTCAACCGGACCGGCCATATAGGCATTCCGGATGCGGTCGGGTTTGTAACGGTCATGCTCCACCGCGTAAACAAAACCATCCAGGATCTTTTTCGCAGCATCCGGCTTGCCGTCGGAGATAAAAGCCATTGCCGCCAGCGCGTTATCGTAGGTATAGGCGGCGTTGCGGATAAAGATATTTTCCGTATCATAAGAACGCAGCAGGGAAGGCCCCTCCGTCCATCCGGTGTACCCTTCCGGAACGAAACGGATCTCGTCCAGGTAAAATGCTTTCGTTCCCGTCCCGGATCCTTCGGCGGAGAGCGCGAACCCGAAGCCGCATGAAATTGAACTCAGGTCCGCACCGCGCAGATCGATGATGTATTCCTGCCAGTCTTTCGTCAATGTTACATATCCTGTCGAGCGTTTGCGGGCACTGTCCGGGTAGGGAACGGTCGGGAAACCGGTATCTCCGTCATATCCAAAACCGGCGGTAAAGAATTCCACTCTTTCTCCGCCCGTTTCCCCTTTGGCATAAAAACGCAGTTCCGCGGCACCCGTGAGGTCGATCCCCTGACCGGGATGCTGTCCGTCACTCAGATGCGGCTCCGATTCTCCTTCGGGAAGGTAGCCGTTGAGAAAAAGCCAGCCGCCCCAGTCATTGATCTGAACATCGATCTCGCAGCGGATGGCGCTCTGACCGGAACGGACATCGTCTTTCCGGTTTTCATCCATATCCCGGACTGCGTTTTCGGACCGGCCGAACATTTTTGCCTTTTGGGTGAAATGATTCAGCGAAAGGGAAAAATCCCGGTAAACGTAGATCACACCGTTCCCTTCATCGAAGCGGTCGGTCAGTGCCGCGACCGCCCTGTCCTTTGCCGCAGCAAGGAGATCATCCTGCGCGGAAACGGTCGGCGCGCACATCAAAAAAATAAAAAACAAAATTTGATACAGGATATTTCTCCGCATAAGTCATAAACTCCAAAAATATTTGATTACATGCTCGCCTTTGAGCTTTTTTCCTCAGAGGAACCATCGGCTCTTCTTAATGATCGAAAGTCATCACTCAAGCTTCCGTCTTTTGATTCAGGTTCATTCTCAGCGGTCTTCTCCGGTGACAGACCCGGAACAGGTTCGTCCGGAATTCCGTCAAATCCAAGATAATCCAGTTCAAAGTCTTTTTCATAATCTTCGTAAGTGTATTGTTCGTCTCTCATGGTCACAACTCCTTTGCTTCCTCAAAGGCGCATCCGTTTTGTCTGGCGTATCGCTCGGCTTCGCTGCCTTTTTTGCCCCGGATCAGGATGCCCTCGGCCGTGCCATAGCTTTCAAATACGCCAATGATCGATTTTATCGAAGCTTTCAGAATATCGCCGCTGATCCGCTGCTGTCTGCTGTTGGGGCTCGTGTGGATCCCGATAAACACGAAGTCGCCCATATACGTCACGCTTGGCGGAATGGTTATGCTTTGCAGATTCCGGCAGTTCTCAAAAGCCCGATGCTCAATATGGGTAACACCGTCCGGGATGATCACCTCAGTCAGATGTTCGTTTCCGGAAAATGCGTACTGTCTGATCTTTTTCACTCCTTTGGGGATCACATATACTGCGCCGTCTTTCGATGCGGGATACCGGATCAGCTCAGACATATCCCTGCTGAAAACGACCCCTCCGGCATTCATATATTCCGGACCGCTTCCGTTTTCCAGCTTTTCGAGCGTTGAATAGTCGGGCAGATAACCGGGCTTTGACATATAGTTTTTGATCCTCACACTTTTCAGCATCCCGCAGCCGTCAAACACTTTAAAGCCGACTTCCGCTACACTGTCGGGCACAGCCGCAGAACTCAGACGCGCACAGTTCTGAAAGGCGCAGTCATCGATGCACTTCACGCCGTCAAGGATCTTCACAGCGGTCAGAGCGCTGCACCCTGCAAACGCGTTCCGGCCGATGCTGTCAACGCTGCCCGGGATCACGGCTTCACCAAGGTTCGTACATTCGAAAAACGCGTAATCCCCGATATTCTCCACGGTTTCCGGAATAATGACCTTTACGGGCTTTTGGCAGCGCATAAAGGCGGACCGGCCGATTTTTCTGATCCCGTATGGAATGATCACGGTTTTAGGACAGTCCCCGCCTTCATGGAATTTCAGAAGCGTATTGTTTATGGGATCGATCTCCATCCGTTCGGGAATCGTCATGCTGCAGATCGCTTTACCGTTCAGGTCGGAAAAGCCCTCCCCATCGCGAAGCTCTTTAATGTCGGTATATCTGCTCAGTACTTCGACCGGAAGCAGCAGTCCCTCGGAGATCTCCCCGCGGATCTTTACCGGTCTGATCTTCAGCTTTTTCCCATGAAGAAAACCGCCGGTCAGGCTGATGTCATCATCGTCTGTCGGTACGATATGGCTTTCTTCCGCAAATTCCCGATCAAGAAGACTGCCCGCGGGGAAAAACACCATCCGCTGCCCGGGTCTGCAGTTCATGTCCGTAATGACATGGTACCCGAAGACATCGGTACAGAGCAGTCTGTCGGCATTTTCGTGCCTGCGCAGCTTCGTTATCGTCACGATCCACGCGCCGTGCAATTCATACTTTTTTCGGGCAGCGGCTTTCAGCGCAGCTTCAACGGATGGGGGAACATTTTTGAAAGCATTTTCTCCGATCACGGGTGTACAGTCCGGCTTGTTTACGAGCTTCAGGTTCCGGCAGCCGCTGAACGCGAACGCTCCGATCTTTGTCAGGCTGTCCGGAAAATTAATGTGCCAAAGCCCCGTACAGTCCGAAAAGGCAAGTGCACCGATCTCTTTCAGACCTTCCGGAAGCGTGACATGCCGCAGACTGCTGCAGTGTTCGAATGCGCTGTTCCCGATCACTTTTACCCCCGGGGCTATCGTGACACTTTTGAGGTTCCGGCACCATGCAAAAGCACTCCCGCCGATTTTTGACACGCTTCCGCTGATCATGACACGTTCAAGCCTCAGGCTTTCCTGAAAAGCGCCGTCACAGATCTCCGTCACACTGTCGGGGATCGTAACGTCGGTGATGTGGATGCATTTGCGGAAGGCCCAGCTGCTGATGATCTTCACGTCTCCGGGAATAACGATCCGGCCATCATTTCCGCGGTATCTTTTCAGAACTCCGTTTTCGATCAAAAAATCTCTGTTCATGGTTTTCTCACAATTTCTCCGGATCCAAACCGCCTGCTGCTGAAACCGGTATGCT
>CADBKS010000031.1 GCA_902795255.1 uncultured Chloroflexota bacterium | reverse complement strand
CCGCGGCTGTTCGGGCACCGCGCAGGCGTTGAAAACCTGCGCGCGGTCATTAAGGCCTGCGTGGAATTCGGCGTCAAATATCTGACGATCTACGCCTTCTCGACCGAAAACTGGGGACGCCCGCAGGATGAGGTCAAAGGGCTGGAAAAGCTCTTCCACGAAGCCTTCACGAATGAATTTCTGGAGCTCCGCAAGCAGGGTGTGCGCATCGTGCACCTCGGCCAGCGTGAGGGCATCCCACAGGACCTGCTGGATGAGATCGACGAAGCCGTCGAGCTTTCGAAGACCAATGACCGGCTCGTCCTTTCGGTCGCCCTGAATTACGGCAGCCGCAACGAGATCATGCACGCCGTCCGGCGGATGATCGCGGACGGTCTGGATCCGGACACCATCAGCGAACAGACGGTCAGCAGCTATCTTTTCACCGCCGGCATCCCGGACCCGGATCTGGTGATCCGCACCTCCGGCGAACAGCGGCTCAGCAATTTTCTGCTGTGGCAGAGCGCTTACGCCGAATGGGAGTTTCCGGAAACGCTCTGGCCGGATTTCGGAAAAGAACAGCTGCTGGAAGCAATATTCGAATACGCAAAACGGGACCGCCGCTTCGGAAAAGTCTGATCCGGCGGACCGCACCCTGAAATCAGCAATATGCAAACCGATCGTCCGGTCTCTGGCCGGACGGCGGTGCATTATAACGGAGAGACGTGCAAACCGCGTCCGCTCCGCCGAAAATCAGTCAGAATAATATTTATCAAAGAAGGTAAAAATGAAAGCCCGCGTCATCAGTGCATGCATTCTCGTTCCGGTCGTCGTCATCGCTGCCGTTCTCGGCGGCCTTCCTTTTCTTGCACTGATCCTGGTGATCTGCGGGATCACGGCCTGGGAATTCGGCCGGATCTTTGACCGTCATGACGATGTGCGCGTGCCGCTCATCCTTCTGGTCGTGTCCGTGCTCGTCCTGATCCTCGCCCGCTGGTTCATCGGGATCGACGCCTCCCACCGCATCCTGACGCTGTGCATCATGGGCGCGATCCTGTGTGGGACGATCCTGTGCGAACGTCAGGTCCCGAAATCCGCGCTGAGCTTCACGGTCCTGACGACCGGCATGGTCTATATCGGCTGGCTGGGCGGTTACATGATCTCCCTCCGCCAGCTTCCGGACGGCATGGTGAAATTTCTGCTGGTGCTGTGTCTGATCTGGGTCTATGATGTCGGTGCGTTTTTCGTCGGCATCGCGATCGGGAAACACAAGATGTTCAAGGTCGTCAGTCCGAAAAAGAGCTGGGAGGGATTCTTTGGCGGGATCGTCGTGACGGTGCTGGTCGCCGTTCTTGCCGAATGGCTGATCCCCGCGGTCGACGCGATCCTGGATATGAAGCAGATCATTGTGCTCGCGCTTGTCGTCTCGGCCACATCCCCGTTCGGGGATTTCGGGGCAAGCATGATCAAGCGCTGCTACGGCATCAAGGATTCATCCAACCTGATCCCCGGGCACGGCGGCTTTTTCGACCGCTTTGACTCCTGCTTTTTTGCGATGCCGGCAGCCTATTACTTCTTCGAGTTTATTCGCTTTCTATGATCTGAACATTTCCGCCGTTGGAGATGATCTCCACCCGGATCACGTTCTGTGACGCGCTGCGCGGCGTGATGACCGTGCCGTTCATCGCATAATTCCGCTGCGGATATTCAACATTCGCCGCGCCGGTGACCGAGCAGGAGACCCGCACACTGCCCGGAACATAAAGCCGGATATTCCCGCTCCCCGCGTTCAGCGTGATGGATCCGCCGGAATAGGGCACCATCACATCCACCGGACCGAATTTGTTTTCGATCCGGACACTGCTCAGGTTCAGCCCGCGCAGATCCGCCTTCACGTACCCGGTGGCAAGCGTGAGATCCAGATCGACCGACCGGTCGCGCGTCATGGACAGGTCCCAGACAGAGGAGTCCGCACCACTGCCGGAGCCGGTGCTCTTCAGGTTGTAAAGCGCCGTATTCCCGTTCTGCGAAACATCATAAGAAAGCTGTTCCTTTTTATCGAGATCCACTGTCCCGTCCAGGAACTTTCCGGACGTTCCGGCTTTCAGTGAGATCCTGCCGGAAGCCGCGTTCAGCACCAGGCGCACATTGTTCTGCGAAGGCGCACTGACCGAAAGTTTCCCGCCCGAATAGGTGATAGGAGAAGCAGCCTGCCCTGCGTTGCCGGACGGTTCCTGAACCGTTCCGGGACTGGGGAACATCACCACACCGCCCGAACCGTTCGGGATCGGGGTGGGCAGGAACGAAGTGATCCCGGAAAGGTCGATCGGCAGCTGCCGGATCACCGGAACGTTCAGCGCGGCAAGGAGCACATAGACCAGAAGGATCACCGCCACGATCAGGACGATGATGTTGATCACGCTCCGTCCGGAGAAGATGATGTCCACACCGAACAGGATGAGAAGCAGCGGCCAGAACTTCACGAAGATCTGCCACAGGTCACTGTTCCAGCCGGCTTCCATGAACTGCGTACTCAGCAGCGCACCGGCCGTAAAAAGCAGGACCAGCGCACCGACGACACGGCGCTGTTCCAGAAGCAGGTCCAGCGCCGCCACGATCAGCAGCGCCGGCCAGAGTTTATAAATCACACTGTCCGGGATCGACTGCCCGATGAAGCCCAGCAGCTTCACCTGGAGCAGGACGCCGGAAAGAATTGCAGCAATGGGAAGGATGATCGATTTTCTAAATTGCATAATGCTTTTTTAACTTGCAACATTTATGCCATCGTAAGGGAAAAGTCGGATCCCGTTCACAATACACTGATGAAACGCCCGGCCGGGAGGCCCCTCACCGGATCAGCTGCCAGCCGGATCTATTTGGGAAATATACCCTTTCGGGGCGTTTACAGCGAATAACATGAAATTGATACCCTTTATGGTATATTTTTACTTTGATATGATCCTGAAAATTCTTGAATTTCACGCCCGCCGCTACCCGCTGGCGGAACCCACCGACGCGGTCAAGCTCCTGTACCAGAACGCCTTCGGCGTGGGGCACATGATCGCTTCCGCCGCTTCCTTCCTCGAACGCCTTGAGGCGGAGATGCGGTCCGTCACCCGCGATCCGGCCGTTCCGCTGACCGAACCGATCGGGAACGGCCTGGTCCGTGTCATGCTGAACAGCCCGGAAATCGGCCGCTTCACCCCCGAAGCCCTGACCGCGGCGTGCATGAAGACTGCGGAAGGCTTTGCGGGGGACCCGGAGCGCTTCGGAGAAAACCTCCGTGAACTGGAAAGCGCCGTCCGTCAGGGCCTGTTCGCCTTCACCCCGGAGCACCTTGCCGAATATCTGGAAGGGTACCGCGCCGCAGGCTGCCCGCCCGTTTCCCACAGCGAAACCTACCGCCGGGCCTACCGCCCCGCCTACCGCGTCGTAAAAGGATCCCTGCTGCCACAGGGCCGGAACGCCGATTAGAGATCGAACCACAATGCCGGACGGATGGCGATATAGAAGGGATCCTGTTTACGCACGCGTGTACCCCACTCATTCACCCGGCCGTCCGCATAAACATACATCTCATCATTCAGGCCCGTTCCGGCTGTCCTCAGCCACCATTCCGTAAGGTCATCCGCCCGGAGCTCCGTCTTCCCCTGACTTTTCAGGAAAGGAGTCGCGGCGCATTGACGGGATCCTTCATCCGGCAGATAACGGGTGACTTCCGAAGCGCTGAGCAGGAAGATCCGGTCCTTCGCATCATTTTCCGGATCCGCCTCATAAACACCGGAGTGGTAACTGATACCTTTTTCGCCAGCGACCATATACAGGCCGATCCGGGCCGCTTCCTCATCGCTGAAAGCTTCCTGCAGGAAGGTCTGATTCAGCCATGCGCGGGGACGCGACTGCTTCCATTGCTTGTTGTTATCCCGTGTATTGGCATATTCGGCGTAATAATCGGCCGCAAGCGCATACCTGCTGAGCAAAAGGATCCGGCTGCCGTCGTTTTCCAGGACCAGCCATTCGATCGGTTCCGGACCGTTTTGCGTGTCATTATCCTGTTCAAAACTGCCGAAAAGAACCGAACTTCCCGGCTCGGCATTCACGAGGCCGAGCCTGTATTTTGTCAGTCTGCTCAGGCTGTTCAGGATCCCATCCGCCTCATCGGGTCCGGCCATCTTCAGGATGGAAAGGATCTTCCGGGCCGGGGTCCGATCCAGAAGCACCGCAGCTGTTTCCATACCCGGGTCACGGATCCATCCGGTCCAGGTCTGATCGGGAATTTTTTCCGCAGCCGCGGAAAACACCGCCTGATCCAGCCCGGCCATTTCTTCCGCAGCGCTTCCGGCGTCCGATTTTCCCAGCCGGTCCGCCAGCAGGGCTGCACAGCGGTCTTTCAGTTCCGCGCTGTTCCGAAAGTCATCCAGTGCATCGAAACCCAGAAAAGCCTCCGCGTAATTCTCTTCTTCCATAGCGCTCATGGCATTCGCGTAACCGTAAAGCCGTTCTCACGCTTTGATCTGCTCCGCGCTGTCCCTGTATCCGTCCAGTTTCTGAAAAACCGCGATGGACTCCGGGTACTCCCCGGCCGCCATCAGTGCCGCCGCGTCCTGATATTGCCGTTCCGTGTTCACAGCCCGGCACTGTTCCAGGAACTCCCGGCTGTTTTCATAGCCGCCCAGCGATGAGAAAATGGCAGCCGCTTCCTCGTACTCTTCGGACGCCATCAGAAGAAGCGCTTTCTGATAAGCGCTTTCGCTGAGATCCTCTTCCAAATCTCCGGCCCTGCGCCGGCTGTCTTTATAGGAGCCGAGCTCTTTAAACACGGCGATCGCTTCCTTCGTCCGGCCGTCGGCCAGCAGCGCTTCGGCACGGTTATATTCCGCCTGTTTTTGCGAATTGCGGTTCAGGCAGGAAACACAGATCACCAGCAGGACGGGCAGGATCCAGTATTTTCGTAAAAACGGACCGATATTCCGGAAAAATCTGTCGATCTTTTCCCGGCGCAGACGTCTCTTTTCTTCCGTTTCGATCTTCCGCCGGATCTTCCGGACAAGTTCCGGCGCGTTTTTATAGTTTCCGAGTCTTTCCAGCCGGGTCTGCAGCAGGATCCATTCGGAACGGGTATGCGGCCGTTTCATCTCCTCCAGACATTTCCGATAAAGCGCTTCCCGGCGGTTCTGCGCATCCGCATGCATTTGAGACACTTTTCGGTCCGCCTGTCCAAGAAAATCACGGTAGGATTTTTTCACGGACGCGATCGCTGCATCGCGGGCCGCTTCCGCATCCGCGAGCCGTTTTTCCATCACCGCGGACATTGCGTTCAGGCAGCTTTCGATCCGCTGTTTTGTCCCTTCACCGGCAAATTCCAGCGCCCGGGCCAGCGAACGGTCCGTACTGATTCCGGCGTTCAGACTGTCCCGCTGTTTCCGCTTGATATCGGCGTCCGAATAGAAAACATCATTGAAAGCGTACTGTGAACGGATCTCCTCTTCATTCAGAAAATACGGTATTGCATATTTCCGGACAGATTCTTCTACATGATCCCGGTCAAAAGCCCGCGCATGAAAGATCTCCGTTTCATCGGTTTCGTAACGCTCCGCAAATGACCCGTCCAGGCACATCTGTTCATTCAGTTTTTCATCAGCAAGGAACCTTCCCCAGAAAGCTTCCGCACTGTGCGGATCCAGCTCCAGGGCTTTTTCAAAAATCAGGCGGGCACGGGCCCATTCACAGTCCTCAAGCGCGATCTTTCCCCGTTCCAGCAGGCGCGGAAGGGTCGTGGGATCATCCCGGCGGATCTTTCCGGAAACAGTCTGGCGTGTCCCGCAGTATTCACAGACGAATTCCCCCTGCCCGTCCGGGACAGGCAGTCTCGCGCCGCAGGTCTTACAGATATAAACCGCCATTTCTTCCTCCTTCCGATTTCCGGGGATCCGGGGCAGATACGCCTTTGCTCCGCATTGTATTTCTATTTTAGCTCAGATCCGGACGGGTGTCCATCCGTTTGATCCTGCCGGTCTGTTTTATTGGACTTTGGAGAGGTTTTGCGGGAAAGCGGCGTACCGGGCGTTTAATAATGTCGAGGGTGCCCCGGAGAAAGGACACCCTCATGACAATGGTTAGAATTCGTTCCTGGAGAGAGAACGAAACGAAACATAGTTTACCCCGCGCCTTTTTGTAAGGAGAGAGAGAGTTTTCGGCGCGACTATGTTTACTACAAACTCAGTTTTTTCCTCGAAAGCCCCAGCCCGTTCGCGTAATCATAGAGGTCTTCCACGGTCCCGTTGAAGGCGTTCATATCCAGGCCTTTCGATTCCACACCGAAGGCGTAGCCGTCTCCGGTGGTCTTGTACTGCCACACCCGCCAGTTCGGCCATACGCCGTACTTCGGATGGTGGGAAGTCAGGTTATACCAGGCGATCCACAGGTCCATGGAGCGCACCAGCTCGGTCAGCGGATCCAGATGGGTGATGCCGGCCAGGTTCGTGTAAAGCATCGGCAGCACGCCCAAAATGTTTTTCACCTTTTCGGAAAACTGGCGGACGATCTTATCGGACTGATCATGGCCCGGATAATCCGGATACCCTGCCACACCGGGACATTCGAAATCCATCACCGGCAGAAGCTCACCGGGATCATCCGCGAGCAGATTGGCGAAATATTCCGCCTGGTGCTTCGGCGTATCCGAGCCGTCGCGCATATCATAGAAATGGTATGCCCCGCGGAGCAGCCCCGCATCTTTCGCCGCCTGCCAGCTGGTCTTGAAAGACCGGTCGTACCACATGTTCTGACTGGCTTTGATGTAGACGAAGGAAACGCCGGCTTTTTTCATCTTCACAAAGTCCGGATTCCCCTGCCAAAGGCTGATGTCTGCTCCCAGTGCTCTTAATCTGCTCATCGTTTTTGTTTCCTGTTTCCTAATGTAGCAATTTGCATGCCAATCTTTACAATTCAGACGTTTTTTGTCAAAAACCCGTTCCCGGAGTTTAATTTCCGGTCCGGGAAGATCAGAACCGCTCCGGGATCAGGCGGGTCTTCTGCAGCGCGTAGATCACGGCCGGGATCAGCAGCACATGCAGGATGATCCCCGGGACCGCGTTCACAAAAAATGAAGCCACCCACGCAGCCATGGTGTAAGTGCCCCGCGCGAAGATCAGCGCCCGGGCGGCACCGGCGATCACACGCCCGATCAGCATCCCGCAGATCAGGGAGCACATCAGGTCAACAAGCCCTTTGCCGGTGCGGATGATATTCGCGAAAAGCCCGGTGAACAGGCCGTAAGCAGCCAGTTCGATCATCATCTGCGGCATATAAGCCGGCCCCGGCATTCCCGTGATCAGAGAAGAGAGCAGCGGCCCGATGATCCCGCACAGCAGCCCGTAGCGGGCCCCGCAGATCAGCCCGCAGAGCAGGACCGGGATATGCATCGGGGAAAAGATGGATCCACCGTTCGGAAAGGCATGGAACGCGATCGGCAGCACCACACAAAGGGCGGCGCAGACTGCGGTAAATACGGTTTTCTTTACGCTTGACATAAAAATTCCTTTTGCTGAAATTTACATTCGCTTCAAAACCATCCCAATGGTCAGATTTTCAAAGCGTCTGCTTCGGCATATGGGTAATATGCAACTTCCGGGCCAAACGGAAAAAATGTTCGTATAAGGACACTGCCGTTATATATGGGGTTAGTCTGATTAAGAGCCAGGGGTGGACAAACAAAATTTTCTTCTCAGCCAAATTGCAACCGGGGGTGCCGGGAGCAACGGGTGGCTTTAGCCGGTCCGTGCCCCGGCTAATTAAACCAGGCGCTGCGAAGCTCCTGCACCGCATATAAACAGGCGCGGACGCAGTCCGCACCTTACGGTGCAGGTCACTTATGCAAACACACGAGCGTTTGTGCCGCGCCTTATGCGAAGCACTCACTTTCGAATGCCATGTGCATATCAAAGTGAGCTCTTATAAATAAGAGCCGGCAAAACCATACGGACGGGCTGTAGTATTTAAGGATAAAAAGATAAAGAGGGACCTGCTCCGCTTTACGGCAGCAGGGGATCCCAAAGCTTACTTTTTCTCCCGGTAGCCGCGGGCCAGAAGGGCCTGGGAGAGTTCGTCGCCGCGGCGGAAGGCGCTGACGATGATCGGGATCACCAGCGGGATCACGGAACGGACCCGCTGCATTATATTTCCGGTATTCACCTTCGCGCCGCGGGCATTCTGGGCGCGGATGATCATCCGGCTTTCCTCCTGCAGGACAGGTATGAACTGGATCGAAACGGAAAGCAGCAGACCGAACTCCTCCGTATCCACCCCGATCTTTTTGAGCGGGCTCATCATCCGGACGATGGCATCCGTCATCTCCAGGGGCGTGGTCGTTTTCCGCAGGATCAGGCTGAGCATGACGAGCTCGGCCATCACCAGCGCGATCGAAACGCCCTGCATGATCCCCTCACGGGAAATACAGATGAAGCGCCATTCCCACAGGACATGCTCCCCGTGAAAGAAGAGGGAGTTCATCAGCAGGATCAGCGTCAGGAACGGCAGGATCGCCTTCAGGGAACGGAAAAGCTCCCGCAGGGGCGTCTGTGCAATGCGGGCCGCGATGAGCGTGATGAGCAGCACGATGGCTTTTCCGGGGAAACCGCCGAGGGAAGCCAACAGAACCAGCCCGAGAAAGACGGCCATCTTGACCACCGGACGCATCCGGTGCAGCGGCGTATCCAGCGGCAGATAGGCACCGGCCAGCGGGTCAAACATGCCGCCCCCTTTCCGCCAGGACCGCACGCAGCGCGGCGGTGAGCTCACTGAAGCGGGTGATCCCGTCCGGCAGATCCAGCCCGGCCCGGCGCAGACGGACCAGCGTTTCACGGACATGTCCCAGCTCCGGCAGGTCGGTGCCGGGATTATTGCGCTCGGCAAAGGCCTCTTCAGGCGTCCCATCAAAGAGGATCCGCCCGTTTTCCATGCGGATCACCCGGGTAGCGTATTCGCAGATCACATCCGGATCATGGGCGGCCATCAGGATCCCCGCGCCGTTCTGACGGCGTTTTTCAAGGCAGGAGAGCATGATCTCCGTTCCCTCGGCATCCAGCCCTGCCAGCGGCTCATCCAGCAGCAGGTAGCGCGGATCCATCGAAAGGATCCCGGCAAGGACCGCGCGGCGCTTTTCACCGCCGGAAAGCGCGAAAGGCGACCGTTCCCGGAGCTCCGGATCATCCAGCCCGACCGAGCGCAGAGCCTCATCCACCCTTACCCGGACCGCGTCTTCACTCAGGCCCTGACATTTCGGTGCAAAAGCGATCTCCCGCTCCAGCGTGGATTCAAACAGCTGGTGGTCCGGGTTCTGAAAGACCATGCCGGTGACGCCGTCCGCAGTGACGGTCCCGCCGGTCGGTTCGATCAGGCCCGCCGCGATCTGCAGGAGCGTGGACTTTCCGCAGCCCGTCGGACCCATCAGGCCGACGAACTCGCCCGGTTCCAGACGCAGACTGACCCCGGAAAGCGCCGCCGTTTCGATGACCGTTCCCGGATAATAAACACAGCTGATATGATCAAGCGTCAGCGGCATAGCAGATCCGTGGCCTCCCTGATATTCAGCGGACACTGCGCGTCCTTCGGCAGCAGGTCCCGGACCTCCATCCACAGGCGCACACTGAAAGGAGGACGCAGCCCGCAGGAGGTCAGCAGCGGCGCGTCCGTCAGCACTTCCCGCGGGGTCCCGTCCGCGACGATCCGGCCGGAATCCATCAGCAGGATGCGGTCGACCCGGTCGGCTTCCTCCGGCCGCTGGGTGATCATCACGATCGTTTTCCCCTGCTTTTCATGCAGTTCATACATCTGCCGCAGGACAGTCCGCCGTCCCTGCGGATCCAGCATCGCGGTGACTTCATCAAAGACCAGAATATCCGGAGAGACCGCCAGGACACCCGCCAGCGCGATGCGCTGTTTTTGTCCGCCCGAAAGCAGCTGCGGGTTCCGCCGCTCATACCCCTGCATTTCCACCTGCGCGAGGGCCGTGCGGACCCGTTCCGGGATCTCACGTTCCGGGAAGCCGAAATTCCGCAGTCCGAAGCGCAGGTCCTCCTCAACGACCGGGGAGACGAACTGGTTCTCCGGGTTCTGGAAGACCATCCCGCAGCGTCTGCGGATCTCCGGCAGATGCTCCGGATCCGCGGTATCCATCCCGCAGACCGTCATTTTTCCAGAGACGGGCAGCAGCAGGCCGTTCATATGGCGGGCAAGCGTGGACTTCCCGCAGCCGTTCCTGCCCAGCAGCACGACAAAATTGCCGGCCGGGATGCTGAAATTCAGCCCGTCCAGCTGGGTGCTGCTCCCGTCATAGGAAAAGGTGAGGTCTTCGGCGATGATCTGATCCATAACGCTCCGTCATAACAATGGTTCAATTTTCACACCAAAGCAGCTTTTCCGCCGGATTTGATGACAAAAAACAGAGCAGAGAAATATCCCCATCGACAGAAAAGTGAGTCAGATGTACCAGGTACCATTGACTCATTTAGTGAGTCAATGGTACCTGGTACATCTGACTCACTTCGGCCGTCACGCCCATGTGCCGTCTGTCCTCTAAATTCCGGTTTGTCAGGATGATATTTGATGGTTCAAATAACAAACACCTGTCAATACCAACACAAATTGAAGAGACATCTGTCTTTTGAATATCCTATGACAAAGGGGATTCAAAGGGTGGTCATTTCCCGGATCATATGTGTTTGAATCAAAATACTGAAAGCCCGGGATTTCGCCAGCTGATCAGGCAGTTTTCTCTTACACAATAAGAGCTTTTCGCGTGACGCGGGACCGGATCAAAAAGCGCCGGTCAGTCCGGCAGCTTTTCACTCAGGTATTTTTTGATCGCGCTGAAGGATTTCCGGGAGATGTAGTGCTCCATCCGGCAGGCATCTTCGGACGCCGTTTCCTCATCCACGCCGAGCTTCATCAGGCCCGCCGTGAGCGTCTGGTGGCGGTCATAGATCTCCTCGGCGATAGCACGCCCGGTTTCCGTCAGCTCCACCGCACCGCCGCTGTCGACCGTGATATATCCGCTCCTTTTCAGGATCCCCAGCCCGCGGCTGACGGAGGGTTTGGAGAAGCCCATGTGCGAACTGATATCGATCGCCCGCACATAAGGCGACCTTTTGGACAGCAGCAGGATCGTTTCCAGATACATTTCCCCGGATTCATGGATCTCCATCTTATTTTTCCTCACCAGCAAATAGTTAGTTAAAGCTTACCATATATCGGAAATAATTTCAAGTGCGGTTTCCGGCTTTTGTGAATTTTTTCCTGAACTCCCGGACTTCACCCCGGCAGGATTGCCAAAGCCCCCGAACAGGGATATAATGCTGACAGTTATCACTCAGGATAAAATCAGCGCCGCAAACAGATGCGGCGAATGATGAACAGTGAGTGGAAACGAATCTGTTATCAATGACACACTAACCGGAGCGGATCTAATGTTCCGCATAATCTGTCGACCCTGACACAATAACCGGGGTGCCGGGGCCGACGGGTGGCCGCCAGGCCAGCCCGATCGGCCCCGGCTAAATAAACCTGGCGCGGCAGCTAACTTACGCAAACACATGAACGATCGGGCCGCGCCCTGTGCGAAGCACTCACTTCCGATTGCCGCGTACACGCCAAAGTGAGCTCTGTTATCACTCAGGATAAAGAAAGGATCCGAATATGTCCTGCACAACGATTCTGGTCGGAAAACTGGCCAGCAATGATCTTTCAACCATGGTCGCCCGTACCGATGACGGGCATTTTGACGTAAAAAAACTGATCACGGTCGAGCCGAAAAAACAGCCCCGCAAGTACAAGAGCGTCCTCTCCCATGTGGAGATCGAACTCCCCGACGATCCGATGCGCTACACCGCCTGCCCCAGCGTGGACCCCAAACGCGGCATCTGGGCTGCCACCGGCATCAATGAAGCCAATGTCGGCATGACCGCCACGGAAACCATCACCTCCAATCCCCGCGTCCTGGCAGCGGACCCGCTGGTCGAACTGCAGGAAGCCAAAGGCCGGAAGAAGGAGATCCCCGGCGGGATCGGCGAAGAGGACATCGTCGTTCTGGTGCTGCCCTACATCCGCAGCGCCCGGGAAGGCGTCCTGCGTCTGGGCTCCTTGCTCGAACAGTACGGCACCTATGAGTCCAACGGCATCGCCTTCAACGACGCGGATGAGGCCTGGTGGCTGGAAACCATCGGCGGACATCACTGGATCGCCCGCAGGGTCCCGGACGAGGCCGTCGTGATCAACCCGAACCAGTTCGGCATGGACGGCTTTGACCTTGATGACGCTTTCGGTGAACAGAAGGAAAACCTGTGTTCGGCGGACCTGCGCGAATTCATCGCCGAAAACCGCCTGGACCTGAACCAAAACGGAAAGTTCAACCCGCGGGACATCTTCGGTTCGCGCACCGATATGGACCACATCTACAACACCCCTCGCGCCTGGTTCATGGGCCGCTATCTGACCCCGGAAAGCCACCGCTGGGACGGTCCGGACGCGGAATTCAACCCGGAGAGCGACAACATCCCGTGGTCGCTGGTCCCGGACCGCAAAGTAGCCGCCGAAGACGTGAAATACCTGCTCTCCGCGCATTATCAGGGGACGCCCTACGACCCCTACACCGCGCAGGACACCGGCAAACGCGGCATTTACCGCTCCATCGGCATCAACCGGACCGGCGTGACCTCCATCTGCCAGATCCGCAGCGAGGCCGCCGAACCGCTGCGCGGGATCGAATGGATCTGCTTCGGTTCCACGACCTTCAGCACGATGCTCCCGGTCTATACGAACGTGCCCGCCATGCCGAAATACCTCAGCGAGGTCACGACGGACGTCTCCACCGAAAACTTCTACTGGGGCAGCCGCCTGATCGACACACTGGCCGACCATGACTATGCCTCCTGCATCCAGATGATCGAACGCTACCATAAGGCGGTCGTCACCAAAGGCCGTCAGATCATCCGCGAATACGACCGGAAGATGGCGGAAAGCGGCGACTGGAGCCTGACCGCGGAAGCCAACGAAAAGCTCAGCGCGATGGCGAAGGAACAGACGACCGATACGCTGAACAAGATCCTGCTCGAGTCCAGCAAACATATGAAGAACGGATACAACCGGGCCGACAATTAGGCAGGTGATTGATCAGAGTAAAAAGGCCTCCTTTTCGTCAGGAGGCCTTTTTCCGATCGTAAAAGTTCTGACTTTTTTGTGCACATGGCAGTCGAAAGTGAGAAACCTGCTCCGCAATGGGTGGGCGCTGCCCACGCCCTTTAGGATGAGGAGCAGGAGCTGCGCTGCATGGCGCGGCCCGATCGTTCGTGTGTTTGCATAATTAACCTGCACCGTAAGGTGCGGACTGCGTCCGCGCCTGTTTATATGCGGTGCAGGAGCTTCGCAGCGCCGGGCACCCCCTGGTTTCATTTGCCTGAGACGATAAACTTATTTATAGACCCTCGGCTCTTAATCAGACTCACTCATAATTAATAAAGGTCACCTTGTAAGAGCTCCCTTTAATATGCACATGGAAGTCGAAATTGAATAACCTGCGCCGAATGGAGCCGCATCATTGTTCCCGGGGAAGCAATTCGGTATAATAGAGCTGAAGTTTTTAATCGATCAGGGTCCGGCTGATTCCGTCTGATCCGGTTCAAAAATCAGGTCTGATCCGCTTTGAAATACATTTCATGAAAGGAAGAAATTATGTTATCAGCTCTTATCGTTTTGCCTGTATCCCTTTTACTGCTCTGGTTTCTGCTTCGCGGCAAAAAAGAAAACCCGTTCCCGAAAGGCGGTGTCCTGATCCTCCTTGCCGGTGGTGCCATTTGCGCCATCATCTCCGGGTTTCTGACGATCGGCCTGAACCTTGCCGCGAAGGTGATCGTCCTGGGGCCGGAATGGCTCTCCTCAGTTGTTACAGCAGCGAAAGGGGGTGCCGGTGCCGCAGAAGCCCTTGCGAAAATTCAGGACGTGGCCGCTGCAGCTCAGACTCCGTCCTTTATCAGCATATTCCTTAACACCTTCATCACCATCGCCCTTGTTGAGGAAGTCATCAAATATCTGGCGATGCTGATCTGCACGCGCAGGGAAGGGATGATCCGGACCTGGATGGATGCACTGGTATGCGGCGCGGTCGTCGGTCTTGGCTTCAATATTTTTGAAGACATCATATATTCCGATGGCGGCCCTATGGTTTCGATCATGCGGGCCTTTACCCCCGGTCACTTCTGTTTCGGCGTGATCATGGGCTATTATTATGGCAAAGCACTGATCACCGGCAAACGCGGCTATCGCTGGGCAGCAGTCCTGCTGCCTGCGCTGTATCATGCGGCGTTTGATCTCGGCAGCCGGGGGATGGTCCAGAATCCGGAAAATAATTTTTATCCTCTTTTCGCGGTTTTCATGATGATCGTCACGGTTGCCGCAACGATCGTCATGGTGGTAAAAATCAACAAGTGGAGGAAAACCGGGGAACTGGACACAGCGGTTCCGGCAAAATAAATATCAAAAGATCCTGCGTTAGCCACAGGATCTTTTCGTTTAAGAAGACACTGATCAATTTATTTTGAGTCAAATTGATCCGTTTTCGCTGAGTCAAAACGAGTTGACTCATTTACCGGAAAACATGCATGGATCTGTTTTCCCCAACATATTTTTGGGGCACATCCCGGCCTTTCCAGTGAAAGTTTCTCACTTCCGATCGCCAAGAGCGCGCCAAAGTGAGCGCTGATTTCGGAATTACAGCAGCGCTGACAGCGCCTGCTTTTTTTCCAGGATCGTTTTGATATAGGGGCTGTAGTCCATCTGCGTACGGCTGCGCAGCAGCTCGAGCATTTCATTGACCGGATCATAGATCGGCGTCAGCGCCAGATTTCCCATCACGCCCTTCAGCGCGTGCGCCAGTTCGAACGCCTTATCCAGGTCATTCGCCTCGATTGCGGCGGCCAGTTTCTCACAGCTGTCATCGCCCAGCGCTTTGGTGAGCATGCGGAAATAAAACTGTTCATTATTGAGGCAGCGGGCCATCCCGTCTTTTGTATTGACCCCAAGATCCTGCAGAGCCTGAATCGTTAACATAAACGTTCTCCTTGTCAAAATTCCATTATCGTATTAAGTATAACCGCATTCCGTCCCACAGGAAGGCCTATCCCGGTTCTGTATTCTGTTCGCGGACTCAGCGGTCCGGATGGACGAAAGCGATCTGCTCATCTGCCGCGTATTTTTCCGCATAAGATCCGGGACCCACCGTCAGCACCGCCTGATCACAGTCCATAAATGCAAAAACACCGATGGTAGTGACGCTGTCCGGAATGATGACGGAAGTCAGGCTGCGGCAGCCCATGAAAGCCTGTACCCCGATGGCGGTGACACCTTCACGGATCGTGACGGAAGTCAGGCCGCTGTAGGAAAAAGCCAGGTCCCCGACAGCAGCGACGCTGCCCGGAATCGTGACAGACGTAAGACCGCGGCAACCGGAAAAGGCATGATCCCCGATGACAGTGACGCTCTCCGGGATCATGACCGTGGCCAGATCACGGCACTCGGCAAAAGCCCCATCCCCGATGACAGTGACGCTCTCCGGGATATGGACCGAAGTCAGGCCGCTGTCGGAAAAAGCATGATCCCCGATGGTTGTGACGCTCTCCGGGATCATGACCGTGGCCAGATCACGGCACTCGGCAAAAGCCCCATCCCCGATGGCAGTGACTCCCTCCGGGATCGTCAGCGAAGTCAGGCCGCTTCCGAAAAAAGCTTTTGCCCCGATCGAAGTGACACCTGCGGGAATGGTGACCGAGGTCAGGCTGTGGCAGCCGGAAAAAACGCCATCCCCGATGGAAACGGCACTTTCCGGGATGACGACCGACGTCAGGTCGGTAATGGAAAAAGCATCCGCCCCGATAAAAGTTACGCTTTCCGGGATGGTGACCGACGTCAGGCCGGTAAAGGAAAAAGCAGATTCCCCGATGGAAAGGACCCCTTCCGGGATGCTGACCGAAGTCAGGTGTTTATTCAGAAAAAAGGCCCAGCCGCCGATGGAGTTGACGCTCTCCGGAATGCTGACCGAAGTCAGGTCGGCAAAGGCAAAAGCGCCGTCTCCGATAGTCATAACCCCTTCCGGAATACTGACCGAGGTCATGTCGCTATAAGAAAAAGCCTCCTCACCGATGGATGTGACGCCCTCCGGGATCGTGACCGAAGTCGAGTCGCTGCCGGAAAAAGCACGATATCCGATGGCAGTGACCTTATGCCCGTCCAGCACCTGCGGAATAACGAGCCCGCTGTCGGCTATACCCAGATATTTCGTGATCTCAGCGCTGCCGTCTTCCAGAATGCGGTACGCATACTCCGGCGATTCCATGACCGGTTCGACAGAGGAATTCACCAGGACAGCCGACCGGACAGCAAAAATCAGCAGGACAGCCAGAACAGGCAGCAGGAAGCGGATCATTTTCTTCATGTCTTTTCCCAAATAATAACCGGGTAAATTCCGCTAAATGCGGGAAAGTCTGATTAAGAACTGAGGGGTTACAAATAAAATTGTCATCTCAGACATATCACACCCGGGGGTGCCTGGGGGCAACGGGCGGCTTTAGCCGGCCCGTGCCCCAGGCTAAACAAAACAGGCGCGGCCGGCGGCTTTTGCAAACACACGAACGCCTGTGCCGCGCCTTGTGCAAAGCACTCACTGATGACTGCCATGTGCAGATCAAAATGAGCTCTTACAGGGACCGGCCGGAGCGGGATCTCCGTATCACAGGTCCGATGGATAAGGTTTTCTGATGCCCATTATATCACCGGAACCCTTCGTGAAAATGTCTCCCGGCCGGGTCAGCCGCAGAGATAGTCCGTAATGCAGTCGTACCAGTGGACAAAGGTCCGCCCGTTGACTGTCACCCGTTCATTGTCCGGCAGGAGTTCCGTCCAGAGTTTCCCGTAACGGCTGAAATTCCAGTCGTCGCGGTTGAAGCGGCGCCAGAGGACCGTGCGCCCGTTCCGGTCAAGGAACTGCTGTCCGCAGACCCCGTCCAGACCGTAACACTCCACGTCCCACACACAGACCGTATCATACTGCCGCCCCCCGATCGTCACCGTGAAGCGTCCGGTAATATCCAGCGGCCAGTCCGTATCCCGGGTGGTGATGATATTTCCTTCCTGCGTGATCTGTCCCTTCTGCCGGAGGTTCGTCTCATTTCCGCAGTTTTCCGGACCGAAACCCCAGTTGTCCAGGAACTCATCCCCGTCCAGGAAGGTATAGTACTCCGTGATCCCATCCTCATTGACATGACTTTCGGCCAGCAGACGGCAGTGCGTATCGGTCAGCTGGGCGATGAAGAAGCGTTCCACATCCTTCCGCTCACCGATCTGCTCGCTTTCGACGGGATCATGCTCAACGGCGCGGATCCGCACCCCTTCGATCCCGTGGACCTTTGCCCGGCCCGCTGCTTCGATCTCAACGGACATCGTGCGTTTTCTTTCCGGAAAATCATACATCGCCCATTTGAGTTTCTCCCCCTCCCTGGGAACAATGAACCAGCCCATGAGCTCCTCCCATTTGACCGGGAACGGCGCTTCCTTTGACGGGGTGATGGTATATTCGGGCATCATATCCGGCAATTCTTTCATCATGATCATTCCTTTCATCTTATACGGGTAAACGGCGCGGAAGCGGTCCTTTGCCGTATGCATCCGGCTTTTTACGGTCCCGACGGGGATCCGCAGCATCCGGGCGATCTCCGACTGGGACAGCTCCGAAAAATAAGTCAGCTCCAGCATCTTCCTGTCGGTCTCCGAAAGGGAGCCCAGCGCTTCGCGCACCGGTCCCTCCGCACCGCAGTCCGCAGCGGAAAGGAAAGGCTCCGCGGTTTCCAGCGGGACCGCACCAGGTCTTCCGGAGCGATAGTGGTCCCGGCATTTGTTGCGGGCGATCTGCAGGATCCACGGTTTAAACTTCTCCGGATCGCGAAGCGTGCGGAACTTTTCACAGGCGGTCAGGCAGACCTCCTGCAGCAGGTCATCAGCCTCGCCCGTCCCGCTCATCCGGAAGCGGATAAAGCGTTCCAGCGGTCCGAGATTTTCCCGCAGCATCCGTTCAAAATCTTCCAAAGCGTGTTTTTCCTTTCCGCAAGTGATCTCTTTGATATGCCCATGGCAGTCGAAAGAGATCAACCTGCACCGTAAGGGGTGGGCTGCGCCCACACCTTTCATGATGCGGTGCAGGAGCTGCGCATCCGTTTTTCAAAATCACTATACAAGACAATTTCAGGAGCCAAAAGGTTCATTTTTAATCATATCAAAAAAGTTTATTCACATTTCCGCGGCGAAACTTTTCCCGTCTTGTATTTTCCGGACTGTTTTTGTATAATTCTGTAATAAAACATTCCCGGCAATAACGGAAAGGAAAAAAGTTATGGGCAGCGGACAGAAAAAATCAGCCTCCTCCGGCGGCAGTACCCGTTTCTGGCTCATGGTCTGGGGCATGGGCCTGGCAGGGCAGCTTTGCTGGAACGTGGAAAACCAGTGGTTCAACACATTTGTATACGCAAAGATCGCCAAGGACCCGACGATCATCTCCTGGATGGTCGCCGTTTCGGCCATCACGACCACGATCGCGACCTTCCTGTTCGGGACCCTGTCCGACCGGAAAGGCAAACGCAAACCCTTCATGACAGCCGGATATATTCTCTGGGGGATCTTCACGATCCTGTTCGGCATGACGGAGTTCATCACCAAAGGGCAGCCCTCCGCGGGCGCTTCCGCAGTGATGCTGGCAGGCACGGCCGTGGTCATCGCGGACGCGGTGATGTCCTTTTTCGGGTCCATGGGCAACGACGCCAGCTTCAACGCATGGCTCAATGACAACATGACCGAAAAGAACCGCGGCGGGATCGGCGCCGCGCTGGCCACACAGCCCGTGATCGGCACCATCATCGGCACGGTCGCCGGCGGCCTGCTGATCGGCTCGAACGACAATTACATGCGCCTGTTCCTGGTGATGGGCGGCCTGGTCATTCTCCTGGGGATCCTGGCATTCTTCTTCGTAAAGGAAGCTCCGGGGCTTGAACCGAACCGGCAGGGCAGCTTCGCCGAACAGTTCCTGAGCGCGTTCCGTTTCCGCGAGCTGCTGAAGCATAAGGAGCTGATCTTTGTTTTTATGATGCTCACCGTCTACTTTATCGGCTTCAACGTGTACTATCCCCACGTCGGCAATTACATGATCTATTATCTGGGCTTTGATGCCGGCAGTATCGGCATCATCCAGGGGATCGCGCTGATCCTGGGCATGGTGTCCGTGATCCCCGCCGGAAAACTGCTCGACCGGAACCGCTACGGGCTGGCCGCCTCGCTCTCCATTCTTCTGAGCTTCATCGGTGTCGGCATCCTCGGGCTCTTCGGACGGCCCGAAAATGTGGACCCGTCGACGATCTTCAATCCGAACCTGCTGCTCGGGCTGTTTTTCTTCGGCTGCGGCTATATCATGTTCATGCAGGTGGCCTCCGTCTGGATGAAGCAGCTTTTCCCGGAGGACGCCAAAGGCCAGTTTGAGGGGTTCCGCATCATTTTCTTCGTGCTGATCCCGTGGATCGTTTCGCCGTTCATCGCCAACCCCATCATCAAACGGAACGGCCAGATCACGGATGCCAACGGGCTGAGCGCTTACCTGCCCACCCATGTGCTGTTCCTGATCTCCACCGGGCTGATCCTGCTGACCTTCATCCCGCTGATCCTGGCCCTGAAAAAGCGCAGCGAAAACCGCCGGAGCTGAGTTCCCCGCCCCGCAGATCCATCCCCGCCGGCGCTGAACCGGCGGGGATCTTTTTGTATCAGAGAAAAAGCCACACACCATGCAGGCAGAGTCACAGAACCTTCGCTAAAAGGTTCTTCGTAATATACTGACGGGTCCAAACAAGGGTTATTCTGAAAAACCGGCCGGCCATAACACATAAAACCGGGGGTGCCGGGGGCAACGGGCGGCTTTAGCCGGCCCGTGCCCCCGGCTAATAAAACCAGGCGCGGCGCCCCCGGCTAATAAAACCAGGCGCGGCAAGCAGCTTATGCAAACATACGAACGATTGGGCCGCGCCTTGCGAAGCACTCACTTTCGACTGCCATGTGCTTATCAAAGTGAGCTCATATAGTAGATCCCCGCCGGGGCTGTTCCGGCGGGGATCTGTTTAATGCTCCCTAACAATGGCATTCCGCCTTATAAACCACCCTGTGATGCTATAATGAAAGCAATATCAGGAGGACCGGCATATGAAATACATGCATTCGGAATGGCGCAGCAGGGTCGACCACTGGATCGATACCTTAAAGAAAGATTTCTATCATCCGCTCGGGCCGATCCCGGTCGAAGCGGCCTTCACCATGGACTGTCTGACACCGGAAGAAGCGCTCCGGCAGACTTTTGAACCCCTGGCACCCGGGACCGCCTGGGGCCACACCTGGGAATACTGCTGGATGCGCGGGCAGGTCATGCTGCCGCCGGAAGCGGAAGGGCAGCGCATCGTCATGGACCTGAACACCGGCGGGGAAACGACCGTCTTCGTGGACGGGAAAGCCTTCGGCACCTACCGCGACAGCTGGGTCAAGGTCCCGCACCATTATATCGAAGACAACTGCCTTTCCGCGTGCGGGGAGCCGGGGAAAAGCTACGAGATCCTCCTGGAAGCCTATGGCGGACATTATTATCCGCAGTCCGAAGCGCTCGGGAACTGCGCGACAGGGCCGGTCCTGCCCGGGACCTACACGGACCCGCTGGAGCACTCGCTCCGCCGGGTGCTGGGGCATATGAGCTTCGGGATCTGGAACGAGGACGCCTACCAGCTCTACATGGACCTGATGACGCTGAACCTCCTGATCGACCAGATCGATCCCGAATCCCTGCGGGCGGACCGGCTGGCCTCCGCGCTGGAAGAAGCCACGCTGAAGGCTGACTTTGAACAGCCGCTCCCGGATCGCATCCGCTCCTACCGGGAGGCCCGGGAAGCGCTGAAGCCGGCGCTGTCCGCGGTCAACGGGACGACCGCCCCGCAGTTTTACGCCATCGGGAACGCCCATCTGGACCTGGCCTGGCTGTGGCCGATGGCCGAGACCCGGCGCAAGACCGCCCGCACCTTCGCGGCCCAGCTGCGCCTGATCGAAGAATATCCCGAATACAAATATATCCAGAGCCAGCCGGCCGGTTATGTGATGTGCCGGGAGCTTTATCCGGAGCTTTACGAGCGCATCAAAGAGGCGGCCAAAAAGGGGCAGTGGATCGCGGAAGGCGCCATGTGGGTGGAGCCGGATACCAACATGACCGGCGGGGAATCGCTGGTTCGCCAGCTGATCCACGGCAAGCGCTTTTACAAAGAGGAATTCGGCATCGATTCGGTGATCCTGTGGCTGCCGGATACCTTCGGCTACTCGGCAGCCCTGCCGCAGATCCTGAAAAGCTGCGGCGTCAAATATCTGGTAACACAGAAAATTTTCTGGTCCTACAACGAAGGCGACCGCTTCCCTTACCATTATTTCACCTGGCAGGGGGCCGACGGCAGCCGGATCGATTCCTTCCTGCCGACCGACTATACCTACAAGACCGACCCGAAAGAGATCTGCGAAGTCTGGCGGAAACGGGTACAGAAACGCGGCCTGGATGCCTTCATGCTGCCCTTCGGCTACGGGGACGGCGGCGGCGGTCCGACCCGTGACCACCTGGAGTTCCTGCGCCGGGAAGCGGACCTGGAGGGAATGCCCCGTGTAAAGACCGAATCCCCGGTGGTCTTCTTTGAAGAGATGGAAGCCCGGGGCGGCCCGCAGCATACCTACGTCGGGGAGCTCTATTTCTCCGCGCACCGGGGCGTATTCACCAGCCAGGCCGCCATCAAACGCGGCAACCGCAAGGCGGAGCTGGCACTGCGGGAAGCGGAAATGTGGGGCGCGCTCGCGCAGCTCAAAGGCGCGGCGTACCCGCTTTCCCGGCTGGACGCGGCCTGGAAACGCCTGCTGCTCAACCAGTTCCATGACATCCTGCCCGGATCCTCGATCGGCCGGGTCTATGAAGATGCCCGCCGGGACCATCAGTGGATCATCAGCGAAGCGGAGTCCGTCAAAGAAAACGCGCTTTCCGCGCTGACCGCTGGTGAAGGCGTCTCGGTATTCAACTCCCTGTCCTTTGAACGGCGCGGGCTGGTGCCGCTTCCGGAAGAATTTGCCGAAGGGGCTGTGACCTCCGGCGGAACGGAAGTCCCGGTGCAGCGGACGGCGGACGGACTGTTCGGCATGGTCCGGGTCCCCGCCTGCGGCGCGGTGTCCCTGCGTCCTAAAGCCGTCCTGCCGCAGACCCGGGTCACGGTCACTGAAGAAGGGGACTCGCAGGTCCTCGAAAATGAGATCATCCGTGCCGTCATCAGCAGCCGGGGCGAGGTCACTTCCTTTGTGGACAAAGAAAGCGGGCGGGAATTCGCAGCCGGGCCGATGAACAGACTGCTGGCCTACAAGGACGTTCCCCGCAAGTTTGACGCCTGGGATATCGACTCGCATTACATTCTCCAGCCGCTGGAGCTGGATGAACCGGTCAGCGTCACGGTCCGGGAAGCTTCCGGACTGCGCGCCGCAGTGCACGTTTCCCGCAGGGTGCTGAACTCGTCCTTTGAACAGGATATCATCCTGCAGGCCGGATCGCGGCGCCTGGACTTTGTCACGCACGTCAGCTGGCACGAACTGCACCGACTGCTGAAAGCGGAGTTCCCGGTAGCTGTGCAGGCTGAAGAAGGCATCAACGAGATCCAGTTCGGCTACATGAAGCACCCGACCCACCGGTCCCGCCTGTATGATATCGACCGCTACGAGGTCTGCAACCAGCGCTACAGCGCGCTCGCGGATGAAAGCCACGGTGCGGCGGTGCTCAATGACTGCAAGTACGGCATCAGCATGAACGGGAATGCCCTGCAGCTGACACTGCTGCGGGCAGCGGCCGCCCCGGAAATGCGGGCGGACAACGGCGAACATACCTTCACCTATGCCTTCACCGGCTGGGAGGGGAGCTTCCTGCAGAGCCCGGCCGTCCGTGAGGCCTATGACCTGAACGTCCCGCTGCAGACCGCCGCGGGCAGCTGCGAACCATTCAGCGCTTTCAGTGTGGATGCGGAAAACATCTTCATCGATACGGTCAAAGCCGCCGAAGACAGCAGCGGGGACCTGATCCTGCGGCTGTACGAGGCCAAGAAGGCCGACACGAACTGCCGGCTGAAGCTGAATATCCCGTTCCGCTCGGCCGCCCTCTGCGATATGCTGGAAAATGAGACGGAAAAGCTCTTCCCCAAAAACGGGAACGAACTCCCGCTCCACTTCCATACCTTTGAGGTAAAGACCATCAGGCTTTGCCTGCAGAGATAAGTAATCTACGCAGCATACGGTTGCGTCTGACCGTAAAGACAGAATACAAAAGGATGGTGCTGCACCACAGTCAATAATCAGAGCCCTTCATGGGCTCTGAATTTTTTGATATACTAAATAAAAAACGGGTATAAAAAAAACGATAAAAAACCGGATCGTCGTATTTAATCGGAGACGGATGCGGCTTTGAATAACGGACCTGCCCGGCATTTTCCGATACCGGCTGTTACGCCGGATAAAAATGATCCTCCGGAAGGTGTTGAGCCGGAAAAATAAAGAGATTACAAATGGATACGATCAAGCTTATTGATGTTAATTTCTTGTGGGACGACGAAGCTCAGGTATGGGTCGCAACGAGCAACAGCCTGCCGGGGCTGGTATTAGAGTCCGATTCGTTTGATGTTCTGGAAAAAAAGGTAGCTGACGCGGTTCCGGAACTTCTTGAATTAAACGGACTGCCGAAGCAGGCAATGATTGATATTCATACGAATAAACAGGAAGCGGTTTTTGCATAATGGCTGAATATGAAAAGAAGGTTCGTGAGATCCTGAAAAAGAACGGCTGTTATTTTTTCAGACAGGGAAAAGGAGACCATGAGATCTGGTACAGCCCGATCAACGGGGCCTATGTCACAGTTGATTCAAAAATCAAATCGAAACACACGGCAAATGCGATATTAAAATAAAGCGGGATCGAAGAAAGATTCCACTAAAAACACCATATATACAAAGACTGTAAAAATGAAGGATACAAAGACTTGTATCCTTTTGTTTTTCCGGAGTCATCGTAACTTTGTTTTGCTTTTGATATGCTCATGGCAGTGCTTCCCGCAGACAAAAAAAAGCCCCCGGTTCTTATTTCCGGGGGCCGATTTTATTCCGGTCTTTATTTCTGCTTCATGATCGCCGCACCGGCGTTCCATGCGCGACCAACCTTTTCACCGGTCACATAGTAGCCGTTCTGGAACTGGTCGAACATGAGCGCGTTCAGTTTTTCCGGAGCGACTTTGCCGTTTTCACTGAGGACGGATTCCTCCGCCTTGACATTCACGATCTTTCCGACGATCCCGGAGACGTATTCCGTATTGAGAAACTCCAGCAGTTCGCATTCCATCACCACGGGGAATTCTTCAATGATCGGAGCGTGTACCTTGTCGCTCTTTACGGCGTGATAACCGGTGCGCTCAAACTTGTCATTGATCTTGTTCCCGGAAGCAATGCCGAAAAAGTCAGCCACATCCATATGGTCCCGGTCGGCCAGAGCGACCGTGAAGGCTTTGCTGGCTTTGATATTGAGCCAGGTCCGTTTCCCTTCACCGATGAAGAGGATGATCTTGTCATCATCGCAGATCTGGCCCCACGCCACATTCATGACGTTGACCTTTTCGTTCTCATCATAAGCTGCCACCATCAGCACCGGCATCGGGTAAACCGCCTGCACCAATCCCAAATCCTTTTTCATTCGATAAGCTCCTTTCAGAAAACATTAACTTTCTGTTCTTAACATACTATAATTATATCCGACGCATACCATAAGGCAAGTACGCACATTCAGGTTATATACTAACCCGGAGGAAAGTATGGAACAGAACTGCATCACCGGCCAGAAGCTGGAAGATACCGGATTCAATTACACGATGTCCCTGATCCAGGGAAAGTACAAGATGTTCATTCTGTATACGCTCGCCTGCTATGACGTGGTCCGGTTCAATGAAATGAAAAAATACATCGGGGAGATCTCCTATAAGACCCTGAGCAGCACGCTGAAGGGGCTGGAAGCCGACGGGCTGATCCACCGGGAGGAATACCCGCAGATCCCGCCGAAAGTGGAGTACAGCCTGTCCGAAAAGGGGCGCTCCCTGATCCCCATTCTGGACGCGATGTGTGACTGGGGAGAAGCCAACCGGAAGGAATCATGACCACCGGTTATACCGGTGGTTTGCAGTGCACATGGCAATCAAGAGTGAGAAACCTGCTCCGCAATGGGTGGGCGCTGCCCACGCCCTTTAGGATGCGGAGCAGGAGCTGCGCTGCATGGCGCGGCCCGGTCGATCGTGTGTTTGCATAAGCCGCTGGCCGCGCCTATTTTATTTAGCCGGGGGCACGGGCCGGCTAAAGCCGCCCGTTGCCCCCGGCACCCCCATTAGCGTGTCCGAGACGACAGTTTTATTTCTGTTTCCCCTGCGCTTAATGAGACTCACCCACATGCAGCGGCGTTGCCCCTTTTCCGGATTCTGCGGTATAATTGGCCTGTTATAGAAAATAAATTCAATATAAGGAGACGTGGTGGAACTGTCGGAGCTGGCGGATTATGCCAAAGCAAAATATAACATCAGCGAACAGCACAAATGGTCCGGCTTTCCGGGGTTTTCCATCCTCGCCGATCCGACGACCGGCGAATGGCTCGCTTTGCTGATGCGCCAGCGCAGTCCGGAGACCGGCGCGGAGATCCGCCGCTGTGATATCAAATGCGGGCAGGACTGTCTCTATGAGATCCGGGCGCCCTTTCTTTCCCTGCCTTTCCGGATGAAAGGACAGAACTGGGCCGGGGTCTTCTTCGATGAGCAGACCGATCCGCAAACGGTGTTCCGCCTGTTTGACCGGGCGGCCGAACGCTGCGCACAGCGCGGCGCGGTCGTGGTGCTGGAGGAAAAGCCGCGGTATGTCACCGGCGTGTATACCGAAACCGCGCTTCCGTTTGCCGGGCGGACCTTCTCTGTTCCCGACCCGGAAGTCCCGCAGCGGATCCGGGAAATGTACAGGCTTTATGAAAGCGGAGACAGCTCCTTCGTCCGGAAATGCCGCAATTTTTACCGCCAGGGCAAATTCATGGAGGACTATACCGATGATCTGGAATGGACCGGGGACTACCGCCATTACTTCGCCACCTACCATGACCTGAGCATCCGGCAGCTCCGCGGTTATTTCACCTGGCGGACGCACGCCCGGAAAGGAGAATACCGCCCGCTCTGCACGTCACTGGCTTACCTTTATCTGTATGAACTGCTCTGCGGTATCGGCGCGGACAGCCCGGAGGAAAGCCTCCGCCTGATGCGGGACTTTGAAACCGGTTTTCTGGACGCAGGTCCGGGCGATCCCGGGATGCGGAGCAACCTGCACCGCTGGATGTTCGAATTCGCGGTCCTGCATGACCTGCCCCCCGAAGTGATCCGGGAGACGGCGGATCCGGCGATGATCAGCAGGGACCAGGCGCTCGCGGCGCTGAAGGCCCCCGCCGGAAAAACGGACGGGGAGATCCTGGAGGCCCTCTGCACCTTCGGCGGGGCCGCCCTGATGAAGTCCCCGGTCTTTGAAAAAGACGCGGACAAGGCCGCCCGTCTGTTTGCCGCGCTCTGGCGGCACCTCACGGAAGGCTACCGGGATGAAGACGGCAGGGATCTCTTCACCGCCATTTTCGGAGAACAGAAAGCCTATCCCTGGTACCCGCTCTCCAACGCCGTCCACTGGGAAACCGAACGCCCGCAGGACCGCGAGCTGGTCCTGAATGAATGCCGCACCTATTCCTGCAGCGGCGGGGTCTGGCAGGAGGAGCGCTACGAGAACCTTTATTTTGACCGGGAAAAACTGCGCGGACTGCTGCACGAGGCGGACCGAAATTTCCGGCTGCTGCTGAAGGCCGGCCATAACCTTCACAAAAAGGATGATGAGGAATGGGCTTCTCCGTACATTGAGGCTGTGATCACGGCGGAAAAACGGGCTGAAGAAGAAGCCGCCCGGCCGGTCATCACCATCGACCTCACCGGCCTGGAAAAGATCCGGCAGGATGCCTCGGTCACCCGCGACAGCCTGCTGACGGAAGAAGATCTGGAGGAGATTCCCGAAAAGGCCCCCGAAACCGGAGCTGCGCCGGAAACGCCGGCCGAAAGCCCGGAACCGGATACAGCCCCTGATACGGGGACCATCCCCGGACTGGACGGGCTGCAGGTGCAGATCCTGCGGGAACTGCTCAGCGGGGGATCCGCGGACGAACTGATCCGGGCGCATCATCTGATGCCGTCCGTCGTGACCGATACGCTCAACGAAGCGCTTTTTGATGAATTCGGCGATATCGTCCTTGTCTGTGAGGGGGATGAGATCACGCCGGTCGAAGATTACCGGGAGGACCTCCTGGCGTTATTGGGAGAAAACAGCAAATGAGTGATGAGAACCGAAAAGTGCCGAAACGGATTGCGCAGACCGTCCTGAACTCGCTGAAGGGCGGCGTTGTCCCGCGGATCGGGCTGCCGTACATCACGGTGGGACGGAAAAGCGAGATCGAGGCACTGCTGCATGACGTGGATATCATTTCCGAAGGGGGCGCCTCCTTCCGCTTCATCATGGGCCGCTACGGGTCGGGCAAGAGCTTCCTGATCCAGACCATCCGCAATTATGTGATGGACCGCGGCTTCATCGTGGCCGACGCGGACCTTTCGCCGGAACGGCGGCTGCAGGGGACACGCGGACAGGGACTGGCGACCTATCGGGAGCTGATCGGCAACCTTTCGACCAAAACCAGGCCCGAAGGCGGGGCCCTGACGCTCGTCCTGGAGCGCTGGATCAGCAGCGTTCAGAGCGAAGCCGCGCAGGAGACCGGGCTGATGCCGGGTGATCCGGCGCTGACCGCCGCGGTCGACCGCAAGATCTACGCGGTCACCTCCGCCGTGAGCGAACTGGTCCACGGTTTTGAATTCGCCCACCTGCTGTCGCTCTATTACCACGCATATCTGGACGGAAATGACGAGATGAAAATGAAAGTCGTCCGCTGGTTCCGCGGGGAATACGCGCTGAAAAAAGAAGCCCGGGACGAACTCGGCGTCAACATCATCATCACGGATGATGACTGGTACGACTACCTGAAGCTCTTTGCCGTCTTCTTCCGTCTGGCGGGATATTCCGGCATGATGATCATGATCGACGAGCTGGTGAACATCTACAAGATCCCGAACGCCATCACCCGGCAGTATAACTACGAAAAGATGCTGACCATGTACAACGACACCCTGCAGGGAAAGGCAAAGTACCTCGGCATCATCATGGGAGCGACCCCGCAGGCCGTGGAGGACAAGCGCCGCGGGGTGTA
>CADBKS010000030.1 GCA_902795255.1 uncultured Chloroflexota bacterium | reverse complement strand
ATCGGGGAGATATCGAGAGCGACTCTATAGCCGTCAAAATTCCAGTTTTGCGGGAGGGCAAAGGCATCTTTCATGGTTTCCTTGGTCGTTTTGAAGGATGACATCACGACCCAGAAAAGCGGCCCGACGGAGATCAGAGCCATAAAAATCAGGAAAACCATCGTTACCGTGATCCATAATTTCGATTTTTTTGAAACCATAGCACACTCCCGGAATGAAAACTTTTGCTGTCAGGAACTTTTAACCGATTATAGCTGTTTTTCGCTGATAACACAAGGCTTCGGCGGACGGGGAAAAGGCGGATCGCAGCCGCCGGTTTTTGAAAAGCTGCCCTGTCCGGATCCCGTATTCGCGGTATGATTATGCTGAAAGGGTTGGTTTTATGATGAAAACGGCTGTTGTTTATTATTCAATGTCTGAAAACTGCGCTTATACCGCGGAAAAGATCGCGGAACGGACCGGAGCGGACCTGATCCGCATCGAACCGCGGAAAGCCTATCCGGACTCCGGCTTCCGGAAATTTTTCTGGGGCGGGAAAAGCGCTGTGATGGGAGAAGCTCCGGAACTGCTTCCTTATACCTTTCATGCCGAAGCGTATGACCGGGTGATCTTCGGATTTCCGGTCTGGGCCGCCAATCCGACCCCGCCGATTCGGACTTTTATCCGGGAAAATTCCGAAAAACTCGGCGGAAAGAAGATTGCCGCTTATACGTGCATGAGCGGTTCGGGCGGTGAAAAAGCACTCGAAAAGCTGAAAAAGCTGCTGGGAAGGGATGCGCTTGAGGCGGAGCTGATCCTGGTCGATCCGAAGGATAAACCGGATCCGGATAATGAAAAAAAGATCAGCGCTTTCTGTGAACGGCTGTCATGAGCTCCGTGATCGAAGAACTCCTTGAGCGCCCTTACTGGGTCGTGGACTTTCTGCCCCGGCAGGTCCCGGCGGACTGCGGGGAACGGTTTTTTGCTGTTGAGCCGTATTTTCTGAACGGTACGCGGGGCAGTGACCTGCGCCGGAAATTCGCGGATCTGCTGCTGAAGCTGAACTGTTATTATGCCTTTCAATATTTTCCCGGCGCGGGGGATGAGCCCGCGGAGAATCCGGATCCGGACCGGCTCCGGGACTGGCTTTCCGGTGAAGGCGCGGCTTTGAATGTGCTGATCGGATCCGAACATACCCTGATCACGTACAGCTCCGGCAGTACGAACCTCACGGTTTATGATCCGTCTCCGGCCGTCCTTGAACTGATCCGGCAGCTTGCCGGCGCGGAGGGACTTTTTGTCTGGAAGCCCCCGCAGTGATGCCCGTCCGGACGGGTTTTCATCAGTTTCCCCGAAAGAAGATGCTTTTATATTAGAATTACAATTGTATAAATGTATGTACGCAGACCGTACCGCGGAATGGCCCGCCTGTTGAACAGTTCCGGGAGATATTTTCCGGTTCGGAATGACGGCGGGAAAGGATGATCATGAATATCGTATGTCTCGACCTTGAAGGTGTGCTTGTACCCGAGATCTGGATCGCGTTCTCTGAAGCCAGCGGGATCCCGGAACTGAGACGGACCACCCGGGACGAACCCGATTACCATAAACTGATGGATTTCCGTCTCGGGATCCTGAATGAGCGCGGCATCGGCCTGAAGGAGATCCGGGAGATCATCGGCACGATCGATCCGCTGCCCGGCGCGATCGATTTTCTGAACGCGCTGCGGGAGATGACCCAGGTGGTCATTATCAGCGATACGTTCACCGAGTTTGCTGCTCCCCTGATGAAAAAGCTCGGCTGGCCGACGATTTTCTGCAATTCACTGGACGTGGACAGCAATGGGAAGATCGCCGGCATTAAGATGCGCATCGAGAACTCCAAACTTTCGACCGTCCGTGCCCTGCAGAGCATCGGCTTTGAGACGATCGCGGCCGGTGACAGCTACAATGACCTGGATATGATCCTCAATTCACAGGCCGGCTTCCTTTTCCGGAGCACGGAGAAGATCAAGGCTGATTATCCGGATATCCCGGCGTATGAGGAGTACAGCGAGCTGCTCGCTGCGATCCGGGAGCATATGAACTGACAGGCTGCAGTCTCTGAGATCTGCGGCATTCTGGGAAAGGAGAGAGACCCATGTCACGTAAACATATCGGAATTCTGATCCTGCTGCTGTTCCTCAGCGCCTGCAGCGGGAAAAACAAATATGAACCTTTTACACCGCTTTCAAAAGAGACGGTTTCTCCGGAACGGGCGGCAGCGGTGCAGTCCGCGCTGAACGGAAATGCGCCGGCGCCTGTCATACAGCAGGCCGTTCCGACAGAAGAACCGGCGGATCTGCCGACTTTTGACGAAAACAGCTTCTTTGCCGAGGTCGGCTCTTCCGATTCCGGAAGCGTTTCGGCAGATGAGGTGCCGTTTGAACCGGAACCGACACAGGCTCCGCCGACAGCCATTCCGGAACCGACTGCGACCAAACCCTACGACCCGAACATTATGATGTACGGGACTGCGCCGGACGGGAACACTACCTATACGCTGCAGGAAGGCGATGACCTGGTTTGCCTGGGCCGCCGCTTCAACGTGGCTGTTTCCGATCTGCTCGCACAGAACGGACTGGAGACTCCGGATGCAGCGGGTGTCGGAGACGTGATCACGCTGCCTGGCAGTCCGAATGCCTGGAAACTGACAGAAGGGTACGGCCGCCGCATGCTTGTGCGCCATCCGGCTGAATATACGACCCAGAGCGGTGATACCCTGTTCAGCATCGCCTGTGCTTACGGTGATGTTCTTCCGGAACAGATCGCTGTGGCAAATCAGCTGGTTTTGGGTGAACCGCTGAGCGCGGGGATGCGGATCAGCATCCCATGATCGATCCGCAGTCCTGCCCCGGTCTGGAGCTCCCGCACGGGAAGCTCCTTTATCCCGTTTATCTGCCTGACGCGACCTACGGGATGGTCCGTGCTGCCGACGCTGCGGATCTGGAAAGCGCCGGTATCAACGGGCTGGTCATGAATACCTTCCATCTGATGCAGAAGCCCGGGAGCCTGGTCGTACAGGCGCTCGGCGGCCTGCACCGGATGAGCGGCTGGAACCGCCCGATCATTACCGATTCCGGCGGGTTCCAGGCCTTTTCCCTGATCCGCGAGAATGAATCCTTCGGGAAAATGAACGAGGACGGTTTTATCTTTTACCCGGAAGGCAGCAAACGCAAGGTGCAGTTCACCCCGGAAAAAACCGTCCAACTGCAGCTGTCTTTCGGAACGGACGTCGTGATCTGCCTGGACCAGTGCACCCATGTGGATGACAGCGCGGAGGAACAGGAAAAATCGGTGGTCCGGACGGTCAGCTGGGCAAAACGCTGCCGGAAGGAATTTGACCGCATCGTGAAGCAGAAAAAATATGACGAGATGCCGCCGAAACTCTTCGCGGTCATTCAGGGCGGCGGCTCTTTTGAGCTCCGCAAGCGCTGTGCGGAAGCACTGCTGGAGATCGGTTTCGACGGCTACGGCTTCGGCGGCTGGCCGCTGGATGCCGACGGAAATCTGCTCTATGATATCCTGGAATATACCCGCAGCCTGATCCCGCGGGAGTTCCCAATCCATGCGCTCGGGATCGGGCATCCGGAAAATGTCGCACGCTGTTTTGATCTCGGGTACGAGATCTTTGACTGCGCGATGCCGACACGCGATGCCCGTCACGGCCGGCTCTATTCCTTTGATCCGCATGCCGCGAACTTCGGTGAAAAATGGCTGAAATATGTTTACATCAACGATGAAAAGCACATCCGCAGCGACCGCCCGGTCATGCCGGACTGTGACTGCCCGGTCTGCCGGCGCTATTCGATCGGTTACCTGCGGCACCTTTTCAAAATGAACGACAGTCTCTTCCCGCGGCTGGCCACGATCCATAATGTCCGGGTCCTGACCCGTTTGTGTGAGATCCTGAGAGAAAAGAAATATGGCTGAAGAACTTGATCCCAAAAAACTGGCGGAGGAGATCGCCGAAACAAAAAAAGCGAAGCATATGGATCCCGGACTGATCCAGCAGGTGCTCAGCCGCGAGCTCCGGAATTCGAAAAACCGCAAAGAGATCATAAAGAACGTTAAATCCAAGCTGTATCAGGTCTCCGGTGCCTACCGTAACGACAACCTGGATTACGGTACGCTCCGTGAAAAGCTCGCGGATGTCACGCCGGATATGCCGCCCGAAGAACTGAAGCCCATTTGTCTGGAGATCATGCATACGCATGCCTCGACCCGGGAACGTGCCGGGATCCTGGATGACCTCTACGGGGAGATCTTCCGGGATATGCCGCAGCCGAAGACCGTCTGCGATCTGGCCTGCGGGCTCAACCCTTTTTCCATTCCCTGGATGCCGCTTGAACCGGGTTTCCGCTATGAGGCTTACGACCTGTTCAGCGATATGTCCGAACTGATCAATTGTTTTTTCGAAAAACGCGGGATCAACGGGAAAGCTTCACAGGCAAACCTGCTTTACGGGCTGCCCGGCGGGCCGTATGACCTTGCCCTGCTCTTTAAGGTGATCCCCTGCCTGGAGCAGATCGATAAATTCGGCGGACGGCACCTGCTCAGTCAGCTTTCTTATGCCGCCCGGTACGCAGCAGTCACGTTCCCCGGCGCTTCCCTGAGCGGAAAGGAAAAGGGGATGCCGCGGAATTATGAAGTCCATTTTATGAATATCGTCGACCAGGACGCCTGGGAGATCCGCAAGGTAAAATTCCCGACGGAGCTGGTCTTTATTTTGAAGTCAAAAGTTTTTTATGAGGAATCCTGAGCCCGGGTTCGGCACCGCTGTGCTGAAAAACGGGGTGCGGAGGGCAGGACCGGTTCGATGAGGACACTGACGGAAGAAGATATCCGGGAGATGAGCGAACGCGTGCTGCGTTCGCGGAAATATGCCGCCATGGATCTGCCTGCGGAGACGGTCGCTGATCTGATCCGTCAGGAAGCCGCGGCCGGCAGGTCCGTGAAAGACACGGAGAAGGCAATGCGGGAAAAGCTCCATCAGATCATTGCGCCTTATCTCGGTGATCCGGACTATGATCTTGAGGAAAAACGGCTGGCTGAAGCGGCCTCCCGCGGAGAAGATGCGCTCAGGGAGTGGTGCCTGGGGATTCTGTCCGTCCACACCTCTTCCAGGGAGCGTATCCCGAATATGGAGCTTTTTTACCGTACGATCTTTGACCGCATCGGTACACCGCGGAGCATCCTGGATACCGCCTGTGCTTTTAATCCCTTTGCTTTCCCGTGGATGGGGCTGCCGAAAGAAACGGCCTACCATGCCTATGACCTGCATTCCCCGCGGGTCCGTCTGATCAACAGTTTTTTCCGCGCGTGCGGAATGGCGGAGCTTGCGGAAGTGCGCGATATCCTGCTCGAACCGCCGGACGTCCCGGCCGATACAGCATTTTTCTTTAAGGAAGCGCACCGCTTCGAGTCCCGGAAAAAAGGCTGCAACCGCAATTTCTGGATCAGCCTGCCGGTGAAAACGATCGTCGTGACGCTTCCCGCGGAAAATCTGACCGGACAGCATCAGATGCGGGACCGGCAGCGCGGCCTGGTCGAAAAAAATATCGAAGGCCTGGGCTGGCAGGTCGAAGAAACGGAAATCGCCGGAGAGATGATCTTCATTATTCGGAAACAGACTTTATGAGCAAGAAGAAAAACAGCAGCAGAATCATCAGTGAGACCCCGCGCCGGGATGCTTTTGAATCCGCCTGGGAGAAATACCGCCCGCTCGTACCGGAAGCGGAACTCCCCGCACTGGAAGAAAGCCTGACCAGGCCTCTGCTCCAGGCCTTCCGGCTCAACCCGCTCAAGACAGACGCGGATTCTCTGGGCCGGATGTCCGAACGCTACGGATGGGAGACGGAACCGATCTCGTTCTGTCCGGAAGCCGTCCGCGTCCGTTCCGCGCTGACCGCGCCGAGCATGACATCCGAGCACCGCATGGGGCATTATTATATTCAGGACAGCGCGTCAATGATGCCGGTCATGCTTTATGATCCGGAAAGGCTGAAAGATGCCCCCCTGATCCTGGATCTTGCTGCCTCTCCCGGCGGGAAAACCACCCACCTGGTCGCAAGAAGCATGGACAGCGGGCTGGTTCTCGCGAATGACTCCAGTGCTTCCCGCATTCCCGCGCTGAAAACCGTACTGAAAAACTGGGGAAGCATCGGCCACGCGGTCACGCAGTTCCCCGGCGAAAGCTACGGTGACTGGTTCCCGAACACTTTTGATCTGGTCCTGCTGGACGCTCCCTGCTCCATGCAGAGCCTTGTTTCGCTGGATTCCCATCCGATGCGTCCGATCACGGAGCGGGAGGAAAAAGCTCTGGCCCAGCGTCAGACCGCGCTGCTGTGTTCCGCACTGCGGGCACTGCGTCCGGGCGGGCAGGCCGTATATTCTACCTGTACGCTTTCTCCGGATGAGGATGAAGCGGTCGTTGACCGGATCCTGAAAACCTTCCCCGGAAAAGTGAAAGTGGCGGATGCCGCTGTACGGATCCCGTGGCCGGCGCCGGGTCTGACCGCGGCGTACGGAAACGATTTTGATCCTTCCCTGCGCGGAGCGGTCCGCCTGTGGCCCCATCGTTATCAGACGGCCGGTTTTTTTGCCTGTCTGCTGGAAAAAACGGATGCATTCACGCCTGAGGAAAGCGCTGATCCGTCTTCAGTCCCCTGCCGTTCCTGGGATAAAAGCAGCTTCAGTAAAGTCACTTCCGCGGAATACGCGGAACTGGCTGCCTGGCTGACCGATAGCTTTGGTCTTTCCCTGGATTCAATTTGCGAGGAACAGGATGCGGTGATCTGCAGGCGCGGTGAAGAATACTGGATGCTCCCGGAGCGTTATATTCAGACCTTTTCCTCCCTGCCGAGCAAATCCGTCGGGATGCGGATGGCTTACCGGACTTCCGGAGGACCGGTTCCCGATAATGACTGGATCTGCCGGTTCTTCAGCCGGACGGAAGGGATCCGCATCGTTCCGGATGAAGCGCAGCAGCGGGAATGGCTCAGCGGCGGTGATATCCGCCCGGAGATCGGCTCCCTGCCCAAGGGGGCTGTCGTTATAATCCTCGATCAGAGCGGCGTATTCCTCGGCTGCGGGAAAGTAAGCGGAGAACGGATCCGGAACTTCAGTAAATAACGGCCTTATAATATTGGTACGGATATCAATGTGCTGAGGGTGAGAATATGAAAAAAACGCTGATCCTCTTTATACTGCTCCTGCTTCTTTCCGGATGTGGACTGATTCAGCAGAGTGGGAAACCGACCGCGACCGTGGAGATCTATCTCCCCACCCGTTCGGCCGCGACCCTTCCCGCACCGACACAGCCCCCTGCCTGCAATAACATTGTGGGTTACGTCGAGGACGTGAACTATGAGGACGGGACCGTTGTCGCACCCGGGACCAAATTCATGAAGGAATGGGAAGTCATCAACTACGGCGATTGTGTCTGGGGCGAAGGCTACCATCTTTATTTCATCTCCGGAGATCAGATGGGGGCTCCGGATTATGTTGATATCCCGCGGATCCCGGTCGGGTCCAAGGGAAAGATCACGGTCGAACTGACCGCTCCGGAAGAAAAGGGGGAATACCGTTCCGAATGGAAGCTTTTCGGTTCGGATAACCGCTTCTTCGGGGAATCGCTGGTCGTCAGTATTGTTGTTGAATAAATCAGCCTTGCCGGACTTTGATCATATCGGGCTCCTGCCGGGTTGGGATGTACGCCCTGCAGGAGCCCGTTTTTACGAAATAATTATCAGGAGGTAAATACTTATGCTGAATGATGTGCTTTCAGCCGGGAAAGCTTTTTTTGATCCCGGTGCCCATACCGAACTGCGCGGACAGCTCAACCGCAGCAGGCGTACTTCCCTGCTTTCCGGGAATGTGGTGACCAACGCGCGTTCGGATATTTCCGGTGTATCCGCCCGGGTCTATCGGAACGGGACGTACGGTTTTTCGTCCATGGCCGAATTCACCACGGAAGCCGCAAAAAAAGTTCTGCGCGCCGCGTCGGAAAACGCTGCGTTTATGGACAAACATGCCGGACTCGGAAAACCGGCCCTTCCCGTTTTGGACCGCGGCAGTTATAAAATCAGCGAAGGGATCCATGATCCCGCCCAGCGGGCTTATATCGACTACTCCAAAGCGCTGGATGCTTATATCGCCGAACATTATCCGGATCTGGTCAGCCGCGCGGTCGTCGCGACGGAAGACTCCATGGAAAAACTCCTGATCACATCCGACGGAATGGACGCACACACCATTCTGCCCCGTTCCTACTGTTATGTCTTTCTGACTGCCGAGACCCCTTCCGGCCAGCCGGTCGAACTGTTCAAAGCATTCGGCGGCGAAGGAACTTTTGACCTGAACTTTACCGATCCCGCCCTGCTGTATCCGAAAATCGACGCGCTTTATGAACAGCTGATGCAGAAAAAGAACGGCGTTTATGCCGATGCCGGCGTAAAAACCGTGATCCTCGGCGGGATGATGACGGGGATGCTTTCCCATGAAGCCGTCGGACATACCGTGGAAGCGGATCTGGTCCTCGGCGGATCCGTTGCCGCCCACTGCCTGAATAAACAGGTCGCCAGTGAAAAAGTGACACTTACCGATTTCGCCAACACCGCGTTCGGCGAACGCTGCCCCCTGCCGGTTTTCGTTGATGACGAAGGTACAAAGGCAGAAGATGTTGTACTGATCGAAAACGGCATCCTGACCGGGTACATGAACAGCCGGGAAAGCGCGCAGCACTTCGGCATGGAACCCCGCGGGAATGCCCGTGCCTGGCTTTTCTCCGATGAGCCGCTGATCCGCATGCGCAACACCGCTGTCCATCCGGGCACCGATACACTGGAAGATATGATCGCCTCCATTGACGACGGTTACTACCTGGTCGATTCCAATAACGGCCAGGCGGATACCACCGGTGAGTTTATGTTCGGCGTCACGATGGGGTACGAGATCAAAAACGGAAAACTGGGCAGAGCTTTGCTGGATACCACCATTTCAGGCGTCGCATTTGACATGCTGAAAACCGTCGATATGGTAGGGGATACGGTGATCTGGGCCAGTTCCGGGTTCTGCGGGAAAAAACAGCCGATGCCCGTCGGAATGGGCGGCCCGGCACTGCGCTGCAAAGTTATGATCGGAGGTCGCTGAGATGGAACAACTGATTAAAATTGCTGAAAAAGTACTCGCTGAAGCTAAAACCGCCGGCGCCGATTATGCCCACTGCGTTGTCCGCGAGAGCGAGAAACGTGAATTCAATGTGGATGGCGGCCGGTTCTCACTGATGCGGACACTGTTTGACCGCGATGTTTCCGTCACGGTCCTGAAAGATCAGCGAAAAGGCTCCGTGCATGTGAACCGTTTTGACGAAGAAGCAATCCGCGGTGTTGTCGCCGACTGCATTGCTGCCTGCGAAAGCGCCGAACCCGATCCGGCCTGGCAGTTCGCCGATGAACCGGTCGAAAAAAGCTTCATTGTTGGTCAGCCGGAATGCGATACCGAAGCGCTCTTCAGCCGCACAAAAGAACTGCTCGAAGATATCAGGACCCGCCACCCGAAGATCCTGATGGAGCAGATGATCACGGAACATGATGCCTACCGCAGTGTCTTTATGAATACGAACGGCATCTGTTACCGAACGACAGCCGGTGCGTATAACTTCTCCCTGATGTATTCCGCTCATGAAGGAGAAAAATCATCCTCCTTCTATGGCAGCGACGTTACCCTGAAAGATCTGGACCGGCCGGTGATCGAATGCGCACTCATCGAACGGGAACTGTCCGAAATTGAAAAACAGCTGGATACCCGGCCGCTGAGCGGAAAATTCACCGGGACCGTACTGCTCGCTCCGCCCGCACTGACGGAAATCGTCCTGGGCACCATTCTCGACAATTTCGTATCCGACAGCAGCCTGATCGAAGGCACCAGCATCTGGAAGGATAAACTCGGCATCAAAGTCGCTGACGAGCGCTTCACCCTTTCCCTCTGCCCGCATTCGGAAGACGTAGTCATCGGCACCAACATTACCGGTGAAGGATACCCTGCAGAAGATTACGACCTGATCCGGGACGGAACGCTGAACAGCTTCGCGCTCAGCCAGTATGCCGCCAACAGGACCGGCGGCAAGCGCGCGCCCAACAACTCCTGGAACCTCTTTGTTCCCGCGGGGGAAAAAACCCTGGAGGAGATCATCCGCGGGATCAGCCGGGGCGTACTGGTGATGCGGTTCTCCGGCGGAGAACCCGCGCCGAGCGGTGAATTCTCCGGCGTGGCCAAGAACAGCTTCCTCATCGAAGACGGAAAGATCACCGGAGCCCTTGCCGAAACCATGATCAGCGGCTGTGTTCCCGACATGCTCAACAGCATCCGCGATATCAGCAGCGACCTTCTCAAAGACGGCAGCGTTTCCCTGCCCTACATAGCCTTCGACGGCGTCACCATCTCCGGAAAATAAGTCAGCAGGGGACGGTTCTGTTTATTCGGAACCGTCCCCTTTTTTCATCAAGACAGGATGGTTGACGATGACAAGAACAGCACGAAAACAAAGCGGATCCGGTTATATGCACCTGATCGTCCGCGGAAACGGACGTCAGATCCTTTTTGAAGATGAGCAGGATCATCTGGTTTATCTTTCTTTGCTCAAAAAATACAGCGCTGAAACAAATGTGAAAGTCTGCGCATACTGCCTGATGGAAAACCATGTACATCTGCTGGCCTTTGATCAGGAAGACAATGTCCCGCTTTTCATGAAAAAGACTGGTGTCAGTTACGCGCGCTATTACAACACCAAATATGACCGCAGCGGACACCTGTACCAGGATCGTTACAAAAGCGAACCCATCGAAAGCGAGGACTATCTGCTGACCGTGTTCCGCTATATTCTGAACAATCCGGCAAAAGCGGGCATTTGCTCCGCTGCGGAGTATCGATGGAGCAGCTATAAAGCCTATTCCAACCCCGGAGCTTTTGTGGATCCTCGCGTTTACCGGATGTTTTTTGAATCATGGAACGTGTACGCAGACTATATCGCAGCCAAAAATGAAGATAACTGTATGGAATACGAACAGCGCGACCGCCGTCAGGACGATGATTGGGCGCGTTCAGTGATCCGGAAAGAATTAAACTTGGAAAGCGGCACCATGCTGCAGCGTCAAACTCATGAAAACAGAGATGCGGCACTGCGCTTGCTGAAGGAGAAAGGCCTTACGATACGGCAGATCGAACGCCTGACCGGAATCAACAGAGGTGTGATCCAACGGGCATAGAACGCAGAATGCGTGACAATGGGGACGGTTCTGTTTGACACAAATTTGTGTCAAACAGAACCGTCCCCATTGTCACACTTACGCTGTCAGGTCGGGTCAGAATTCCTTTTTGGCGATGATCTTTTGGGTGATCTGTTCGGAGATCAGGAGCAGGATCACGGAAACGGCGGCGAGGATCGGAATGACCTTTGCGGGGTCGAGGCCTGCGATCAGGGCTTTGGCTGATTCCGCGGCTGGGCCGGCGATCCTGGATGTGATGACGCCGAGCAGCAGTCCGGCACCGACGATGATGTAGATGACGATCCGGGACCTTTCGCTGCCGAATTTCACGCGCAGCGGAATGCTTACGGCGATGATCAGGAGGATCACGGTAAGCATCGAAAGCGTATATTCGGGAATGTCGCTCCAGCCGTTTTCGAGTTTTCCGAGCCCGGTCAGGACCAGGATCCCGCAGCAGATGATCCCGAAGACGGCACAAATGAGCACCCAGGTGATCATGAAGAGGTATTTTTCGCGGACATAGGTCTTTCGGGAAACCGGCAGGGTGAAGAGAAAACTGTACCCGTTGTCCATTTCGTCATAGGCAAAGGTGCCGAGCGCGAGCATGCATCCGAGCATCATGAAATAGACTATGACCGATGTGATCTGCATGGTGAGGGACAGTGCGATCCCGAGTATGACGATCATGAGCATGGTTTTTTTCTGATTTTTAAGGATCAGCATATCTTTGAGCAGCAGGCCTTTCATAAGTTCCTCCCTTTGATCATCATCTGGATCAGTTCATCGATCCCGCTTTTTTCGACGGTGATATTCGGATAATGTTCGAGATAGAACCGCCGGTCATCTGTCAGGCAGCTGAAGCCATAGGCTTCTTTTCTGAGCTTCAGCAGATGCTGTCTGCTGATCCCGGCGTAATCTTCTTCACTGAGTTTGATGATGGCGTAATCCGAAAGCAGCCGGTCTGTTTCCTCGTGCAGGATGATCTCTCCTTCGTGGATCATGTAGAAGTCATCGCAGAGGGTTTCGAGGTCTGTTGAAATATGAGAGGATATCAGAATCGCGCGGTCTTCGTCTTCTTCCATATATTCACGGAGCAGATCGAGAATATCATCCCGGGCGATGACGTCCAGACCCGCGGTAGGTTCGTCGAGGATCAGGAGTCTGGCGCCGTGTGAGAGAACAGAGAGCACTTTGAGTTTCGCTTTCATCCCGGTCGAGAATTCGCGGATCTGCCGGTTTTCCTTCAGCCCGAATTTTTTGCAGTTCGCGCGGAAGCCGGTTTCGTCAAATGCGGGGTACATCTGTTTCAGGATAGCGCAGACGTCGCTGACGGTCAGGTATCCGGAGAATCCGGCATCTGCCAGGACGACGCCGAGCTGCTGCCGGTCCCGTTCGGTGAAGTCTTTCTGCGGTTTTCCGAGAATGCGGATCTCTCCTCCGTCCGGATGGACCAGGCCGAGTACGGTCTTGAAAAGGGTGCTTTTGCCGGCTCCGTTCTGGCCGATCAGTCCGGTTATACTGCCCGGACGGACCTGAAGATCAGCGTTCAGGGTGAATCCGGGGTATTTTTTCTGTACGTTCTGCAATATCAGCATTGTTTATTCCTCCAGGTAGATTTCCATCAGCTCCCGGATCTCTTCGGGAGTGAATCCGTATTTTTTTGCCTGTGTGATCAGCTCTTCCATTTGCCGGTCGATCTCCCGCCGTCTGGATTCCCGGATAAGCTCGGTGTTGCCGTCTGCCACGTAGCTGCCTTTGCCGTGGACGGTGACGGTGTATCCTTCGTTCTCCAGCTGGTCGTAGGCTTTTTTGACGGTCAGTGCGCTGATTTTGAGCTCTGCGGCAAGGGTGCGGATGGAACCAAGCGGATCCCCCTGTTTCAGCTCTCCGGACAGGATCATCGTTTTGACGGCGTTCACGATCTGTTCGTAGATCGGAACCATGGAAGAGTTGTTGATGATGATGTGCATAAAGAAGGCCCTCTAAATGTTTATCATTTGCAATAAACAGTATATAACAGAATATAACTGTTGTCAACTGTTTTATACTGTTTATTACAAATAAAAAAATGACCACCTACTTCGCTGACGGTTTGCTCTGTGCCTGTAAGGTGTTGGTGTCTATGTCCGTTTGTAAGCGTATGCCAGCGCACACTTTGAAGTGCACAAGGCAATCGGAAGTGAGTGCTTCGCAAGGCGCGGCCCGGTTGTTCGTGTGTTTGCATAAGCCGCTTGCCGCGCCAGGTTTATTTAGCCGGGGCCGATCGGGCTGGCCTTGCGGCCCCCCGTCGGCCCCGGCACCCCTGTTTATTGTGTCAGGGTCGACAGCCTCGTTTTTCCAGCATGAATTTCAGACAAACGAACTTGCCGAACTTCGGATATCATACAGCTTTTTTTCCGGTTCCATGGCTTTGCGGGGGGCTATAATCGAATAAAAAAAATGACCGCGGAAGAAGTCTGCGGTCATTTTTTTTCTCTGATCTCGGATTTGGGTTACTGTTTGTTTTCCAACTGTTTCAGCCAGTCGACGGTGATGCGGACGCCAAAGCCGGTGGCACCCGGGACGAAATAGTCGGAACCTTCCATGTTGTAGGCGGTTCCGGCGATGTCCATATGGGCCCAGGGCATGCCGTCATTGACGAAGGCCTTGAGGAACATACCCGCGGTGCAGGTCCCGCCCTCGCGTCCGCCGGAGTTTTTCAGGTCCGCGTCAGGGCTTTTCAGTCTGTCGGCGAATTCCTCGTCCAGCGGCATCCGCCAGACGCGTTCGCGGGTCTTTTCGCCGGCGGCATAGAGCCCGTTAAAGAGTTCGTCATCCGTACACATCAGCCCGGCGCGGACATGGCCGAGGGCGACGACACAGGCGCCGGTGAGGGTGGCGTAGTCGATGATGCAGCGCGGATCCAGGTTCCGCTGGGCATAGGTGAGACCGTCGGCAAGGACCAGGCGGCCTTCGGCATCGGTGCTTTTGACTTCAATGGTTTTCCCTGAAAGGCTGTGCAGGATGTCGTCCGGACGGTAGGATTTTTCGGAAAGCATGTTTTCGGCTGTGCAGATGACGCCGGTGACGGGGGTCTCCAGTTTCAGCAGGGCGGCCGCGCGCAGGATGCCGAGAACGGCCATTGCGCCGCATTTGTCATATTTCATGTCCGGCATTCCGGTGGTGGATTTGATTGAATAACCGCCGGAGTCAAAGGTGAGGGCTTTGCCGACGAGAACGACGGGCTTTTCCTGTTTGCTCCCGGCGTACTCCAGAATGATCATGCGGGAGGGGGTCTTTGAACCCTGTCCGACGGCAACGATCGCGCCGGCTCCCATTTCCGCGAGCTGTTTGTCATCCAGAATGGTGCATTTCAGTCCGTACTTTTCGGCGAATGCTGCCGCGCGTTCGGAGAGCGTCAGGGGATTGATGACGGAAGCCGGTTCATGCGCCCATTCGCGGGTCATGTTTACGGCGTCGCAGATGGTCTTCACTTCGTCAAAATCCGCTTTCGGCATCACGACGGTCAGCGGACCGGGGGTTTCTTTGACCGGTTCTTTGTATTTGGAGAACTCGTAAGCGCCGAGGAACAGGCCGACCAGCAGTTCCCGCTGATCTGCCGGACCGCAGTCAAGCCCTGCAGATGCCGGCGCATGGGCTTTGATCCAGGATGCGATCTTTCCGCCGAGTTTGCGCCAGCGGTCTTTTTTATCGGGGCCTCCGCTGTAGACGGTGACGGATGCATGTCCGTCTGTGCAGCTGACAGCCATGTCGCCGGCTTTTTTGAGCACGGCGTTCTTTTCTTCAGTCACGTGAAAAATGACTTCGCCTGTCAGGGTGTCGCCCTGCAGGATCTCGAAAGCATTGCGAATATCAAAAATTTCTTCCATTTTTATTTTCCCGGCCCGGTTCCGTGATTTTCATAAATAACCCCTTTTGCAGTCAGCAAAAAGGGATATTTTACCGGGTTCTGAGTTAAAGACAGGGAAGGCGTATCGGGCCTTCCCTGTTGATGATTTTGTTCAGGCTGTCAGGATCAGGTCTTTTGCGGCTTTGACTTCATCCATCCGGCCGAAAGGTGTGCTGACCGGCGCATCATGGAGCAGCTGTGGATCTTCTTCCGCTTCTTTGGCGATCGCCAGCATGGCTTCAATGAAGGCATCCAGCACCTGTTTGTTTTCCGTTTCCGTCGGCTCGATCATCAGCGCTTCATGGACGATGAGCGGGAAATAGTTCGTCGGCGGATGGAATTTGTAGTCCATCAGGCGTTTGGCAATATCCAGTGCGTGTACTTCCGGCGCGTTCGGCAGTTTGCCTTCCAGGACGAACTCGTGCATGCAGGGACGGTCATACGGCAGGGTGTAAACCTTTTTGAGGGCTTCCATCAGGTAATTGGCGTTGAGGGTGGCATATTCGCTTACTCGGCGCAGGCCTTCTTCTCCGAGCATCAGGATGTAAACGTAGGCTTTGACCATAACGCCGAAATGTCCCCAGAAGGAACGGACCTGGCCCATGCTCTCTTCCGGCATCTTCAGGCCGTACAGCGGAGGCAGTTCGTCGGTTTCTTCTTCAAGGATGCAGGCGACAGGGCCGGGAATGTAATCGGCAAGGAAGGCCTTCGCGCAGATCGGGCCTGAACCCGGGCCGCCGCCGCCGTGCGGTGTGGCGAAGGTCTTGTGCAGGTTGAAGTGCATGACGTCGAAACCGAGATCGCCCGGGCGGACGATCCCCAGGAGAGCGTTCATGTTCGCACCGTCGCCGTAGACCAGGCCGCCGGCTTTGTGGACCATCTCATTGACTTTGGTGATGTGTTCATCGAAGAGACCGAGGGTGTTCGGGTTGGTGATCATGATCCCGGCCAGCTCGTCATTGCAGAGCGGGGCCAGCTTTTCAAGGTCGATGTTGCCGCGGGCATCGGTCGGGACCGGTTTGACGACGAGGCCGCTCATCGCGGAGGTCGCGGGATTGGTTCCGTGGGCACTGTCCGGGATCAGCATGACCTTTCGTTTGTCGTGTCCCTGTGCCTGATGCCATGCCACGATGGTCTTCACGCCGCTGAATTCACCGTGGGCACCGGCCGCGGGTGTCAGCGTGCAGGCATCCATTCCGCTGACGCGCTGGAGCATGTCCTGCAGTTCGTACATCAGCAGCAGGGAACCCTGTACGGTCTCGATCGGCTGCAGCGGATGGACGTTGACGAATCCGTCCAGACGGCTGAGCTTTTCATCGATCTTCGGGTTGTACTTCATGGTGCAGGAACCGAGCGGATAGAACCCGTTGTCCAGTGAGTAGTTCAGCTCTGAGAGGTTCGTATAATGGCGGACGACATCCGCTTCGGAAAGTTCCGGCAGCGGCAGTTCCCCGCGGACGAGCCCGGCAGGCAGTTCGGTCTCCGGAACATCGCATTTGGGATAGCGCATCCCGCGGCGTCCGGCTGAGGAGAGTTCAAAAATCGTTTTCTGTTCGTTTCCGGTGGCGGGTTTAATGCTCATGATGGCAGCCTCCCTTCAAAACCAGACAGAGATCATCAATGTCCTGTTTGGAGTTCATTTCCGTGACTGCGATCAGCAGGCAGTTTTCAAATACCGGGTAGGAGCCGGAAAGGTCATAGCCGCCGAGAATGTTGTGTTCCAGCAGGTGTTCCTGCATCTCGTCCACGGGTTCCGGACATTTTACGACGAATTCATGGAAGAACGGGCCCGGATTCAGCACTTTATAGCCCGGGATCTTTGCGATCTGCGAGGCGGCATAATGGGCCTTGTTATAGCAGAGGCCCGCGACTTCGCGCAGCCCTTCTTTGCCGAGCAGGCTGAGATAGATGGCTGCGGTCAGGGCATTCAGGCCCTGATTGGAGCAGATGTTGGAGGTGGCCTTCTCCCGGCGGATGTGCTGTTCACGCGCGGTCAGTGTCAGAACGTAGCTTTTCTGCCCGCGGTTGTCAACGGTCTGGCCGACAATGCGTCCGGAAACCTTGCGGATCAGTTCTTTGCGGACGGCGAAGATCCCGAGGTACGGACCGCCGTAGGAAAGCGGGATCCCCAGCGGCTGGCCTTCACCGACAACGATATCGGCTCCCATTTCGCCCGGGGTCTTCAGCAGACCGAGCGCGGTCGGGTTCACGCAGACGCAAAGCAGGGCGCCTTTGGCGTGGACGGCTTCCGCCAGTTCGGTGAAATCAAAGACCTGACCGAAGAAGTCCGGATACTGGACGATGACCATGGCCGTGTTTTCATCCACCGCTTCCGCCATTTTCTGCGGGTTGATATCTTCCAGACTGCTGAAGGTCGGGGAGATCATGTAGAGTCCGTCAAAATCGCTCAGGTATGTGCGCATAACGGACTGATAGTGCGGGTGCAGACCAGGCGAGACCAGAATCTCTTTGCGTTTGCCGCGGAACTGGTGATAGGCCAGGATCCCGGCTTCGGCACAGGCGGTCGCGCCGTCATAGTGCGAGGCATTCGCGCAGTCCATGCCGGTCAGGCGGGCGATGAGGCTCTGGTATTCAAAGATCCCCTGCAGGGTCCCCTGGGAGATCTCCGGCTGATAGGGTGTGTAGGCGGTATAGAATTCCCCGCGGCTGATCAGGTTGTCAATGGCAGCCGGGATGTAATGGTAATATGCGCCTGCTCCCAGAAAACAGGATGCGTTGGAGACGGTAAGGTTCGCTTCAGCCATTTCTTTGAGCTGGGCGGAGACCTCCATCTCTGTCATGCCGTGAAGCATGCCGAGTTTCGGGAATCGGTGCTTTTCCGGGATCGCCGCGAAAAGATCTTCGATCTTTTCAACGCCGACCGCGGCCAGCATCTCCTTCCGTTCGGATTCAGTGTGAGGAATAAACATTAATTCTCCCGTTCGGCGCAGTATTTTTCGTAAGCTGCGGCATCCATCAGTTCGGAACTGTTGACCGGTCCGCCAAGGGTCACTTTGATGAACCAGGCCGCGCCGAAGGCATCTTTATTGATCAGTTCCGGAGTATCGGCAATTTCCGGGTTGATGGCCGCGACCGTGCCGCTGACCGGGGAATAGATATCGGAAGCTGCTTTGACGGATTCAACGGTGCCGATGCAGTCTCCTGCCTCGACGCTTTCGCCTTCTTCAATGCTGACTTCGGCAAAAACGATATCGGAAAGCTGGCTCTGTGCGTAGTCGGTAATGCCGATCACTGCGGTGTCGCCTTCGACACGGACCCATTCGTCATTTTTGGAATACATCAAACCTGGTTCGATTTTCATGATAATTATCTCCTTTGTGAATTCCGGTGAAGGTTCCTTTGCGGAATCCTCTTAATATGAATTATAGTTGGAAAATCGCTTTTAGGACAGAGGAAAAAGCGATAAATACTTTTGCCGGGATGCCCGCAAACGCATACGTGTAAACAGAGCGGCGGGTGTTTTTCAGAAACCTGATAAAATAGTATTGATAGAAAATTGTGCGCGGTCCGGCAGGACCGCAAAGGAGCTGAGCTGTGGAAATTTATCATGGGGATATTCTTTATGCCGAATCCCGGGAAAAACTGAACGTTTATGAGAACAGTTACATCGCTGTTGATCAGGGAAAGGTCGAGGGGATCTACCCTGTCGTTCCGGAACAGTACAAGGATATTCCAGTGACGGATCACGGGCGCGGGCTGATCATTCCGGCTTTTTCCGTCCTGCATGTTCATGCGTCCCAGTTTGTCCAGCGGGGGATCGGGATGGATCTGCTGCTGCAGGACTGGCTGAATACTTATACCTTCCCGCAGGAGTCGAATTTCAGTGAAACGGAATATGCGGAGGCGGTTTACGGGGCATATGTTGACGATATGATCCGTCACGGGACGTTCCATGCATGTATTTTCGCGACGATCCACCGCGAAGCGACGAATATTCTATTCCGCAAACTTGAGGAAAAGGGACTGTGGGCGCTGGTCGGCAAAGTCAATATGGATTTCCAGTCGCCGGATTATTACTGCGAAACGACGGAAGGATCGCTGCGGGAGACGGAGCGCTTCCTTGATGAACATGCCGGCAGCGGCAGGGTCCGTCCGATCCTGACACCGCGTTTTGCACCGACCTGCAGCCGGGAGCTGATCTGGGGACTGGGCAGGCTTGCGAAAAAATATAAGGCCGGCGTGCAGACACATATTGTCGAATCCCGCTGGGAAGCCGGAGAGTCCCTGCGGCTGTTCCCGGACTGCCGGTCTGATTCGGAAATTTATGAAAAAGCCGGACTGCTGGATAACGGACCGGCGGTCTTCGCGCATTTCATTTTCCCGAATGAGGATGATTTGCGCATCATGAATAAATATGACTGCTATGCCGTTCAGTGCCCTGACGCCACTATAAGCGTTATAGCAGGGATAATGCAGACAGGAGCTCTGCTCGACAGAGGGATGAAGATAGGGCTGGGCAGCGACATTTCCGCGGGGCATCACATAGGCGTATATACTCAGGCAGCCCGCTCGGTGCAGCTGTCAAAGCTGAAGCAGTTTTATGAGCCAGAAGGCAACCGCAAGATCACATTCCCGGAGGCGTTCTGGATGGCAACAAAACAGAGCGGAGAACTCTTCGGCGGCACAGGTTCGCTGGAGCCGGGCTCGTTATTCGATGCCCTTGTGATCGACGGGCTTTCGGATGCTGCAAGAGAGCTCACTCCGGAGCAGGTCGCTGAAAGATTCTGCTATATCGGAACAAAGGAGAATATCAAGGTGCGTTACCTGAACGGACAGGAGATATGAGGGAGGCAGAGGCCGTGACAGTAAGACTTGCAACGATCGAGGATAGTCAAATACCCCTACTTAGGCTGACGCCTTGAAGAAGGGGCTTGTGACTGCCCTGCAGTGGTCGGCT
>CADBKS010000029.1 GCA_902795255.1 uncultured Chloroflexota bacterium | reverse complement strand
CATGACCAAAGGGAGAAGATAGGGGAACTTTGCCGAACAATCTGGAAGCTGTGGAAAACCTCGATTCGGAAAAGAGGACTTTCGCCCTGAGGAAATCCAGGGTGTCGGAAGGAGCGTACGCTCCCGACACGAGGGTAAGGGCGTCCTGTTTCAGATTATTGTCAGACAGGTATTTAAAGAAAGGGTAATCCTCAGAGACCCATCTTGTCCCGCCTTCCGGGAAATCTACCGAAGACGTGTCCCGGACCTGAAGTTCCGGAATATTTGCTGAGGAAACCCTGCCTATTCTCGAGGAGGACATTATCCTGTCCGGCAGACCAAGGATTCCGCCAGCCTGCCCGGACGCTGCGAACGGCAGGACCAGCGACAGGAACAGCATGACAGACCGGCGGCGCAGCATGGTGTGGGGGTTATCTCTTGGCCCCGCGGACGTCCTTTATCGGACGCGCATCTGCAGGAACGCGGAAATCGAAGAGCCCGTCGTTCCCGTCAACCGTCACGTTTGAATACAGGGTGCGGGTAAGGGTAGAATCCTTTTTCGATGTGTACTGGACGGAAGTGACCCTGAGCGGAAGCATGAGGTTGGAGAAACGGGAGTAGGAAGAAAGGTAGGTCTTGCTGACGATGGAGCCTCCCTCATTGAAATAGGCCAGGTAGATGGGAAGGTAGTTTTCCAGTACCAGTTCGATCTTCGCCGCTCCTTTGCCCGGAAGTGAAGGCACATATACCCTTTTGACGGTTCCGTCCCCTTCATTGAAGACCAGTCCGCAGCCGGCCGCATAATTGTTGGGCGTGGTGCTTGCCGAAGCCCAGGAGACATCCGCGGAGAAGACAAAACGGTCCGCATGCTGGAAGGTGATCCACTGATAGTAATCGATCTGAGCCCAGGCGTCTTCATAATCGCCGTAATAGGTCGCCTCCCCGTCGGTAGTGCCGATGAGCCCGTCATCTTCGAGTTCGTCCAGCAGATCATAAAAGGTGTCTTCCGCAGCACTGTCCTGAGCGGCGGCAGCGCCGCAGAGGGAAACTGCCAGCAGCAAAACAAACAGCAGTGTGATAAAGGATCTTCGGATCATTATTCCTCCTCCTGATATAAACCATCGGATCTCCCGGAACAGAGCGGTGTTTGGTGCTGATCCGCGGCTTTCTGTGTTCCGGCAGTCCGCCGGGCTTTTGCGTATATAAAGTATTATAACAGGGATCTTCCGCATGATGCGGAAGCGGTTTTGAAGTGTCCCGGCAGACATATCGTATAGCCGTGCCGCATGGGAAAGCGGCGTTTGCAGCAGTGAGAAGTCAGAATATGGGGAACAGTTTCAGGAGACAGGGAATGAACGTGATCAGGAAGACGATCAGCGTCTGCCCGGGCCATCGGGGTGTCAGGAGCCATTCGATCAGGAACGGCAGAAAAATATACAGCCCGGCACAGGCCACGGCTGCAAGAAAAGTCCCGTAAACTTTTCCGAAACCGGTCCGTCCTCCATCCGCCCTGCGGAAGGCTTTTTCCGTGACCGCCAGGACCGCGGCGGCCAGGCTCAGGCCGGGTCCCCATCCGTTCCCAAAACGGATGGCCGTGTACAGTCCGCAGGCAAATACGGTGCAGTACACAATGATGCGGATCCGGGAGCTTTTTCCGAAATAGAAAAACCGGGTGAGCAGCGCTGCGCAGAGGATCCCCGCCGCAGCACCGGCTGCGGTATCGGCGGCAGACTGCAGCCCGAATGTGATACGCAGTGCGCCGGTCAGGATGATCCCGGCCGCGCAGAGAAAACGGATGCTGCGTTTCCCGGAGGTCAGTGCGAACGCGCACAGCACCGCCGCGGCTGCCTGGGTATGGGCGCAGGGGAACGCGAATCCGCCCTCCGCTGTCAGCGGGGCATTTTCCGGATGGAGCATCCACGGATTGGGAATACGGAAGAGCGCTTTCAGGATCAGATTAAGACTGATCGCGGCGGAAAGGCTGAGCATCATCAGCCGGCCGCGTTTTCTTGAAAGGAGCATGAATATGATCACACAGAAAAGAGCTGCCGCTCCCGGCAGCGTTATGTAATGCATGGCCTGTTCGAGCCCCGAAATGAAAGTGCTTTTCATGGTGTTAATTATAAAGGCAAAGCAGCGAAAGTGTCGCGATCCGCTGCGCTCCGCTCAGCTGACGCGGGCCATCACGGACCGGACGGCTCTTTCAACGGACGGGAAGAAGAGATTCGCGGCCGGACCGACAAAAAAGGCACAGATGATCGTGCCGATCCCGACAGTTCCGCCGAGCGCAAAGCCGATCCCGGTAAAAAGCAGATCGACGATCACGCGGACGATGCCGAACGGTTTTTTCAGTTTGTCGCTGATGACGACCGCGACCAGGTCATTCGGTCCGGTCCCGGCTTCGGATTTGATGACGATCGTCATTCCGAAAGCGAGGATAATGCATCCGGCACAGTTGAGGATCACCCGCACCGCGGTCGAAACACCGCCGGCGAAAAGGGGGGAGAGCAGCATGGTGAAAAAGTCAATGATCGGACCGCCGCAGAACATGCAGATGACCGTTCCGATCCCGATATAGGAGCGGTCCAGGAAAAGCAGGATGATGACGATCAGGATGCAGACTGAAATGTGCACGGTGCCATGGGTGACCGCGGTGCTGCCGATGGTCCGGTGAAGGCCCTGGATCAGCACATTGAAGGGATCCGTACCGAGATCTGCAAGCAAAAACAGCGTGACGCCGAAATGCGCGATGGTCAGTCCGATAAAAAGGATCAAGACCCGCACCAGGATCTCCCGGATCTTTTTTTGTGATTTTTCCATGGATAAACTCCCCTGTCTGATATCTTTCTGCTATTTTACACGAAATCAGACCGGTATTGAAGAGCGTATGCAGGGTGTGTGCATTTTTGAATTGCGGGAGCCGTGAGCTGCCGAATGCCTACAGGTTCGTCAGCGCGATTGCCAGGCCGGAGACGATCAGCGTGACCATGATCACGATCTTCGCTTTCCGGTCGTCCAGATAATTCGAGCTCTTCATGCCGAGGAACAGCCCGAGCATGACGAAGGGGAAAAGCATCAGCGCCCGCATGACGGATTCCCGGGTGAAGATCCCCAGGATCAGGTACATGATCTCGACAGCGATGTTTCCGACGGTGAATACCATGCAGACGTTCGCCTTGAAGGCTTTCAGGTTGTCGGTGGTTTGGGAGACGTAGACAGTCATCAGGACGCCGATGCCGAAAAGCCCGCTGGTGATCCCCGCGAGGATCCCGATGATTGCCATGATGAACCGCGAAGGTTTGTGTTTCTGAGGGCTGAGCTCATTCATCAGCAGCAGGACTCCGACGAGGACGATAAATATTCCGAATACCACCTTCAGCGGACGGGTGTCCGTGTTTTTCAGAAGCAGGGTCCCTGGGATGCTTCCGCAGATGAGCAGGAGCGAGAGCGGAAGCCAGATGCGGCGGTCAAGGAATCTGCGCTCTTTCCAGCTGATATAAGCGTTTGCGGGCAGGCTCATCATCTGACTGACCGGGGAAATGCTGATGTTGTCGCTGGCAAAGGCCAGGATCGCCGAAAAGACCGGCGCATCGCCCACTCCGCAAAGGCCTTTGATAAAACCGGAAATAATGCCCGCAATGATCCAGATCAGCATATGAGAACCCTCCCTCAATCATGTTACCACCAATTCCGCCCGCGGGGAAAATGCCGTGACCGCAAAATCAGCTGAAAGCCGGCCGCTGCAGGGGGAAGGGGGCCGAAACGGCTCACACGTTCGTTCCGGAAGGCGCCCTTTTGATGTATGATTATGGTGGATACAAAAAACGGTAAAAATATGGCAAAACGCGAAAGAAACTACATTACAAAAAAAGAACTGCTCAAGCGCTATCCCTGGCTGACGGATCAAATGATCGGCCGCTACCTGCCGCCGCAGGAAACGGGGCTGATCCCCGGCCGGCATTCCGCGCTTGCCTGGCCCCGCCGGAAGGTCCTGAACATCTGTGAGAGCAGCAAAGAACTCAAGGCTGAAAGGGAAAGGATCGCGAAGCAGAAAGAGCGCGATGAGCGCATGAACGCGGAGCGCAGTGCCTTTATGGCGCAGTTTACGCCGGAGCTGAAATTTGAATACGCCCGGCACCTGAACCGGAAATTCGTGCTGCATATCGGGCCGACCAACTCCGGAAAGACCTATACGGCGCTGGAAGAGCTGAAAAAAGCCTCCCGCGGTGCCTATCTCGGGCCGCTGCGCCTGCTGGCGCTGGAGGTTTTTGACAAACTGAACGGGGCGGATGTCGCCTGTTCCCTGCTGACCGGGGAGGAAAGCATCCCGGTCGCCGGGGCGGGGATCACCTCTTCAACCATTGAAATGGCGGATTTCCGCGCGCACTATGACGTGGCGGTGATCGATGAGGCGCAGATGGTCAGCGATCCGGACCGCGGCTCCCGCTGGCTGGATGCGCTGTGCCGCATTGATGCGGAAACGGTGCATGTCTGTCTGGCAAAGGAAGGCGAGGAACTGATCCTGGACGTGCTCAGCGCGATCGGTTCGGATTATGAGATCATCCGACATGAGCGGCTCGCGCCGCTGGTGGCGGTCAGCCCGCTGCAGTCCCTGGCCGAAGTCCGTCCCGCGGACGCGGTCATCGCCTTTTCCCGCCGCGGCGTCCTCGGGATCGCCGGTGCGCTGGAGCAGCGGGGTATGAAACCGGCCGTGATCTACGGCAGCCTTCCGCCTGAAGCCCGCCGGGCGGAGGTTTATAAATACACCTCCGGCCAGTGCAATGTGGTCGTGGCGACGGATGCCATCGGCATGGGAATCTCCCTGCCGATCCGGCGCATCGTTTTTTCCGAACTGCGGAAATTCGACGGGACGAAGGTACGCCCGCTGAACCACTCGGAGATCCTGCAGATCGCCGGCCGGGCAGGACGGTACGGGATGTATGATATTGGTGAAGTCACGGCGATCGGCGATAATCAGCCGATCGTGCATGCTCTCCGCAGTACGCCGGAAAGCTTCCAGCGCATCCGTATCGCTTTCCCCGGGGAAGAGGCGATCGCCTCCGGGTATTCGCTGCGCAAGCTGCTGGAGGAATGGCAGCGCCTTCCGCGGAATGACTGGTATGCCCGGGAGGATATGAGCGACGCGCTGCTGCTCCTGCGTTCCTTCCCGACGAACCGCATGCGGGTGGACAAGGAACTGCTTTACCGCCTGATCACCTGTCCGGTGGATACCGGGAACCTGACGATCATTTCCTACTGGGTCCGCTGCGCGAAAGCGATCGCGGAGGGAGAGGAGATCCCAGTCCCGAATTACGGTATGTCGACCCTGGAGCGCTGTGAAACACAGTACCGGGCGCTGGATCTTTACCATCACCTCTGCCGGCGATTCGGACAGGAAGACCGCTGCGAAGGCTTCCGCCGGGATGTGATCAAACAGATCGCCCGCCTGCTGATGAAGCCGAAGACGGAATACGCCCAATAGGATCCGGCGGACACCTGCACCATGCTGCTTTTCCTTGATATTGACGGCACTTTGACGGAACCGGGCTCCAATGTTGTTCCGGAGAGCGCAGCGGAAGCCCTGCGCCGGGCCGCGGAGAACGGGCACAGGCTTTTCCTCTGTACCGGGCGGAACCGCGCCATGCTTTCCCCGCTGATGAAATACGGATTCGAAGGCGCGGTCGCAAGCGCCGGCGGATATGTATTCGCCGGAGAAAAGGTACTTTTTGACTGCCCGATGGAACGGGAGACGTTTACCCTGGCAATGGAGCTGTTCCGGGAGAGCGGGGTATTCCGGACGGTCGAAGCAAAAGACGGCGCCTGGTGCGATGCGGGTATGGGGGAGTTCCTCGTATCACGGAACGGTGGGAACAGTGAGCTGCTGCGCTGGCGCCGCGCACTGGAAGAAGACCTGGGGATGCGGCCGCTTGCGGAATATGACGGAAGGCCGGTCTACAAGATCGTTTTCATGTGTGCGCATGAAAAACAGCTGGAAGGGGCGAGACAGGCGCTGGAGGACCGTTATCATTTTGTTCTTCAGGATGCCTTTTCCCCGAACTGCGTAAACGGGGAGATGATCGACCGGCATTACGACAAAGGAAAAGGGGTCCGGATCGTTGCGGAAGCTCTGGGGTACACCCCGGAGGAGACAGTCGGATTCGGGGACAGTATGAATGACCTGGAGATGATCGGAACTGTCGGGACATCCGTATGTATGGGGAACGGCAGTCCGCTGCTGAAGGCAAAAAGCGATATCGTGTGTCCGCCTGTCGGGCAGGACGGCCTCGCGGAAGCTTTCAGAATGCTGGGACTGATATGAAATATCTGAATCTTAAAGAAAAGAGACGGAGAAAATCACCGTCTCTTTTCTTTAAGATTGATTTGATTTACGCGGCGTTTTATGCGTAGGCGTCTTCGGTCGCCCGGACCATCGCGAGAATGTTTTCCAGACTCGTCATCGGCGGCAGCTCGCAGCCGGTGCAGACGATCAGCCCGCCGCCGTTGGCCTTGCCCAGTTCCAGCAGCTTCGTGGACTCACGGTAGACATCATCGGGTGTTCCCTGCATCATGATATTGGAGTTATCCAGGTTCCCGACCATGCACATCTGATGGTCACAGCGTTTCAGCATGTCTTCCATGTCAACGATCGTATCGACGGAGAAGCATTTCGCACCGAAATCCCTGATCTTTTCCACACGGTTCCCGGCATTGCCGCAGATGTGGACGAGGATCGGCCAATCCTTATCGGTCATGAGCTCGCGGTATTTGGTGTATTCCGGAACACACAGCGCTTCGAACATCTCCAGGGAGATCATGTCGCCGGAGGCCACCGGGTCACAGATATTCAGGATATCCGTTCCGGATTCATGCAGCAGTTTCCCGTAGATGCTCAGACAGCGGGTCGCGAAGTCGAGCAGATCCAGCAGCGCCTTTTTATTTTCTTCCGACCGGTTCATTTTCGCCAGCATGACCATCAGCTTTTTCGGGCTGACCAGCACGCCCGCGCCGGTGAAAGGTCCGGTGTGGCCGGACATGATGATCTTGTCCGGACCGGCGATCTTTTTGACCGCTTTGATCTGGTTCATCATGGCTTTGACATAATAATTATCGCGGAGCCTTGCTTCGATCTCGTCATCGGACATGTCCGCCGGTGTTTTGTCGGGCGAAAAAGCGGCTTCCACATTGATCGGCATTCCGGGGCGGGATGCGTCGACCGGGCTGCCGAAGGTGTTCCCCCAGGCCATCCATGCACTGCCGCCGCAGAAAATGACGTCGCTGCGCATATCGTCGAATCCCTGTACGATATCCGCGGCACCGAGATCCGCCATTTCAAAGGTGTCGGCGTAGCTGTAGCCTGCGCGGCGGTTGATCCAGCCGGTGCCTTCCAGCGGAAATACAGCGGGTCGATCGACCGGTTCAAAATTGATCGTCGCTAAAACACGTTCTCTTGAATTCATCAATGGCCTCCTGTGGTCAGATATATTCCGTTACCGGAAGTTTCGGGTTCGGATATTGTGTAAATTATTGTACCTGAGAATTGATCCTGTACCAGAAAAATTATATCATGGTCAGGAAATGGGAAGCTTACCCTTTTTCAGGTTCATTGAGCCGATATAGACTTTTTTAAAATCCGGATGGTTGGTGAGCTCGATATAGCAGTCCTTCCGTGCCAGAAGTTCCCCGCGTTTTCTTTCCGCGGCGGAAAGCAGCATCAGACGGGCACCGCTGCCGGCGGCATTGCCGACCTGTTCAAAGCGTTCCTGCGGCAGATCCGGCAGCATCCCGATCCCCACGGCGCTCTTCAGGTCCAGATAAGTCCCGAAAGCCCCGGCTACGGTGAAGCGGTCGATGTCTTCATCCTGCAGGCCGGCTTCTTTCAGCAGGATCTCGATCCCTGTCCGGATCGCGCTTTTGGCGAGCAGGATCTCGTTGATGTCCGAACGGGTCACGAAGATATTGCCGGTGATCTTGTAGGCATAGTGTTTGTCCGGCTTTTCCACGCCGGGAAATTCCGGGTCAAAGCGTCCGGATTCGGAGACCGCTCCGGCATCCTTCAGTGCGCAGACCAGGTCCAGGATCCCGGAACCGCAGATCCCCGCGGGCGGTTCATTGCCGATCGTGCTGTACTGAAGCTTTCCGTTCACAAAAGCCGCTTTTTCGATCGCTCCGGAGGCAGCGCGCATGCCGTTCCGGATGTGAGCCCCTTCGAAAGCCGGCCCCGACGCGCAGGAGCAGCAGAAGGATCTGCCATCCCGGGTGGAGAGGGTGATCTCGGTGTTCGTTCCGATGTCCACGGCCATGCGGTTGACTCCCTGCGGACAGCCGCCGATCCCGATCAGCATGGCGGTATGGTCGGCACCGACATAACCGGCGATATTGGGCGGGAGAAAGACCGAGGCTCCGGGGGAAAGGTGCAGCCCCAGTGAGGCGGCGGAAAGGCAGAGCGCGTCCGTGACCGCGGGAATGAAGGGGTAAAGCCCCAGCTGCCGGACCGGGAGGTCCGCAAAAAAGTGGTGGATCGCCGTGTTGCAGACGACGACGGCATCCGCGATCTGTTCGGGGACACAGCCTGCCTGTCCGCAAAGTTTGCCGACCAGTTCGTTCAGGGTATCGATCAGGGCTTTGTGCAGTTCGGATCGGCCGTCCGGCACGGTCTCCGCGTAAGAGATCCGGCTGACGACGTCTTCGCCGTAACCGATCTGCGGGTTCATGGTCCCTTCTTTTGCCTTCAGCGTATGGCTGCGCATATCGATCAGGAAGGCCGCGATCTTGGTGGTCCCGATATCGACTGCCAGCCCCATGACCGGCTCATTCATTCCCCGGACCAGGGTGAGCGTGCGGTCCCGGACAGCGGCACAGATCTTCCATTCATTCTTTCTGAGAACATCCGAAAGATCCCGCAGCAGACCCGGTGCGATCGTCACACCGGACCCAGTGACGGCTTCAAGCGCGTCACGGAGCCTGACTTCATCCGACCGCAGGTCTGTGATCTGCGGTTCATCCAGTTCCAGATCATAGATATTCAGATTTCTGTCTTCCGCAGGGATATCGCCGAGGTCTGTTCCCTCAAGCTGCAGCCGCTGGGTGGATGACAGCGAGTTCATGGGGATGTGGAGTTTCAGCGGACTGAGGATACGGGCCTGACAGGCCAGCCGCATTCCGTTTTCGAGTTCCGCTCCGGTCAGGTGTGTCCGTTCCGTCTCAGTCAGGGGAGAACACTCCCCGTTCCGGACGATCACCCGGCAGGCCCCGCAGGTTCCCCCTCCGCCGCAAAAGGCGGAAAGTTTGACGCCTGCGTGCCGGGCTGCCTCAAGGATCGTGACCCCTTCAGGTGTTTCGGAACGGATCCCGAGCGGTTCCCAATCGATCCGCAGCAGCGGGGCATCAGGCATTTTTCCGGTTCCTTTTTGAAAACTGGCAGGAGCCGCGCAGCGTGCAGTAGTCACACTGGATCCCTTCGGAGCTGACGTCCGGGCCGAGCCCGACGATCAGCGAGAGCGATTTGAACGGGTCCATCAGATAAGTCGGTGAGAGGCGGATGACATCCGAGACTTCGCTGAGAACGCCAAAGACCTGGGTCTGACCGTCGACCAGCGGCCAGCCTTCCATCCCCGGGTTGAGCGGGAGCGTGGTCGTCCACTGCTTTCCGGCCGCGAGGCCTTCGATATATTTGCAGACTTCGGAGGCAAGGTTTTCCACTGCCGTGGAGCCGGCACCGTCCAGGGCAAGCGCGTAGCAGATGTCATTGTTGCCGATCTCGCTGACACGGCGGCTCAGATCACCGGAGATCGTGCAGGCCGCGACCGCGATCTGTTTCGCTTTCATCAGGTGTTTCCCGACAAATGCGCCCTGAATAAAGTGGTCCCCGCTGAGCTCAACACGGTTGTGCGTGACGGAGAGCACGTCCAGGATCTCAATGACAGCGACCGGTTTGATGATCTCCTTCGCTTCGGCAAGCGCCCGTTCCGCGATCCCGACCAGGCGCGGGCTCCGCTTGCGGATGACCTCCGGGTCTGCGTTCTGACCCTTTATGACACCGTCTGTATCAAGATGATAGTTCCAGTCCGTAATGATCATTCGAATATTTACTCCTGTTTTGCCTCAGATCGCGATCCGGGGCAAAACAGGAGCAGGGAGGGCTCTGTTCCCTCCCTGCATTCTATAGATCGGTCTAGTACGGATCCATCGGGATACCGAGTTCGATCGCTTCTTTCTTGACTTTGCGGTAGATGGCTTCCCATTCCGGGATCGGCTGCATCGTATCCAGGTTGTAGAGGTGCTGGAAGGTGTTGCCGAGGTCAGGCGTCTTGATCGTGTCTTCGTATTTCGGCAGGAGCTGCTTGACGATCTCGTTGACGACCTTCGGTTCCAGACCGGACGCGGCGTGGGTCACTTCGGCCGTGTAGCGGCATTCCAGCGGGGTGATGTGGTCATGTGCCTTACCGCCGGCCGCGCGCGGACCGGTCGTGAAGGACGCGCCGGAGCAGGCCAGGGTCGCCATGCCGGCCGTGATCTCGTACAGGAAGTTTTCGGTTCCCGGACCGTTGACTTCATTGGCGATGTTGTGGACGATGATGTGGGTGTTGCGGGAGAGCGCTTCCGCGGTGGTGGAAAGTGCCCAGAGCCCTTCGCGGTTGGTGTTGGCCAGGTAGCGCACATCATAGATCTCACCGCCGCCGACATGGGTGTGCAGGATCGGGTAGGAAAGGATCGCGCAGGCGACTTCCGCCACAACGGCGCCTTCCGCCGGACCGGGCATACCGCCGACCATGGACGGGGACGCGCAGAAGATCAGCCCGTCGTGGTTCATGGTGTGGATGACCTTGTTCAGGGTGCGGTAGTCGATCTTCATCTCGGACGGGAAGAGGATCAGCGCCAGGTCGTGTTTGGAGAAACCGCCGACGGAACCGTAGGCACCGAACTGACCGAAGTCAGTCACCGCGGAGATGGAGCCGATGGCTGCCATGCCCGGGCGGCCCGCGTCACGGCGGCACTGCTGGTGCATGCGGCCATGGTCATGGCCCATCAGTGTTTCCCAGGGGGTCCCGGAAAGAACTTCGTACCCGTGGGTGGTGACCAGGGAACCGGCTTCAAGGATATCGACTTCGCGTTCCTTCGCGATGCCGGTGACCATTTTCATGTAGATGTCTTCGGAAACGGTGATGCCGAGGGAGCAGGCAACCTTGACCGGATAAGGATCCGCGGGGGTGCGGGACTTCAGCAGCGTTCCGTCTTTGCCTTCACCGAGGAAGAGTTCGGACGGGGCAAATTTCAGCGCGTTGTCCAGTTCTTCCTGGGAAACCTTGATGATGCGTTCCGTATCTTCGCAGAAGTAACCGAGGCGCAGCGCCAGTTCATAACCGGCTTTGTAGAAGGTATCTGCCAGTTCGTAATCAAATTGGACCGGGTTGTTCGGGTCGCAGACCTTTTCAAGGCGGTACTTCTTCAGCATTTCCTTGACGCCGAGACGAACCTTTTTCAGATCCCAGTCCTTGGCGGTGCAGTACTCGCCGTGGTGAGCACGGTCAAGGACCTGATACATATCGAGGTTGTTTTCCATGTGGGTTATTCTCCTTATCCTGATCAGGCATTTGCCAGAGCATTTTCAATAACCGGCCCGTTGAGGTTGCTCCGTTTGCCGGCTTCTTCCAGTTTCTTGCAAAGCACAACAGCATCCTTCGCGTCGCGGCCATATCCGTCGGCGTTGATCTGGCGCACCCAGTCAGGGGTGACGGGGCCGCCGCCGAAGACGCAGAAGAAATCATCCCGTTTGCCCATCGCCTCAAGAAGGCCGATCAGTTCGCGGGTGTACGGGATCGAGGTGGTGATCAGCGTGGAGCCGGCGATGATGTTGGCGTTTTCCTTGATCGCGGCGTCCACCAGTGATTTCGGGGTGCAGTTCACGCCCATGTCGATCACCTTGAATCCGTTGGCAGCCAGGACGGCCAGAACCAGGTTCTTGCCGATGTCATGGTTGTCCCCATACATGACGCCGATGACGACAGTGCCCCGGCTGAGGCCGCTGTCTTCCGGCAGATTGGCCATGATGACGTCAAGCGCTTTGGTGGCGGCGTCACCGGCGATGATCAGTTCGGGCAGGAAGGCATCCCCGTTCTGGAATGCGTCACCGATCTCGTCCATCGCGGGCTGAATGGACTGTTCCACAATCGCAAGCGGTTCCATTCCTTCAGCGATCGCCTCTTCCGCAGCGGCAAGAGCTTCGTCTTCATCGCCGTCCAATACGGCCTGCTTCAGACGGTCCATTAATTCTGACATAACTTATCTCCTAATTGATTGAATCTGTAAAGATCTTCGGACGCAAGTCCGGTATTACCGTTCGCCCTTGGTGTACGGGCGTCCCAATGTTGCCGGAGATTCCGCTGTGCCGTTGCGGAACAGCAGGACTCCGATCGTCAGCAGATAGGGCAGCATCAGCAGAAACTCATACGGCATGACCTCAGTACCGCCGGAAAGGGCGGTGATGGCCTGAATGCGGTACTGAAACGCGTCCGCAGCCCCGAACAGCAGCGCACCGACCAGGGCCAGCCCCGGCTTCCAGCGCGCAAAAATAACCAAAGCAACCGCGACCCAGCCTTTGCCCGCGATGATGTTTTCATTGAACAGGCCAAGCTGTACGATCGTCAGGATCGACCCGCCGAGACCGGCCAGGGCCGCTCCGAGGATCGTGGCGGCGTAGCGCGTCCCTTCAACGCTGACACCGGAGGTCTCAGCCGCTGCCGGGTTCTCGCCTACCGCGCGGATATTCATCCCCCAGACGGTTTTGTTGAGGAAAACCGAGCAGAGGATGACGAGCAGCATCACGAAATAAAATACGGAATTCTGCTCAAAAAGGATCGGCCCGAGGACGGGGATCGAACTGAGCAGCGGGATCCGGATCGTCGGCAGCGGGATGATCGTTTCCGAAAGGGAGGAAACAGACTGCCGGTAGAGGTAATTGGAGAGCCCGACACCGAACAGCACCAGCGTGACGCCGCAGACGGTCTGGTCGGCCTTCATCGTGACCGCCAGAAAGGCCATCAGCAGCCCGACGAGCGCTCCGGCGAGCATGCCGCTCAGCAGACCGATCCAGATGGCGGCCTGCGGATGCGCGGCCATCGCACCCTTCTGCAGGTTCAGTGTGACCAGAAAACCGCATACGCCGCCCATCGCCATAACACCTTCCATACCGAGGTTGGAAACGCCGGAAAGCTCCGTGATGATCTCTCCGAGGATCGCGCACAGGACCGGAAGCGCCAGACGGATCGCGGCCAGGATCAGGGAGACGAAGAAACTCCATGAAAGGATCAGACTCCAGTCCATCATGCCTCCTTTCTGTGAACTGCCGCGTCAACGACAAGCACGGACAGGACGATCAGGGCCTGGATCACGTCCGCCAGTGCGACCGGCAGCCCGATCACGACATGGATCGTTTCGGCCCCGATACACAGCGCGGCGAAAAGGAACGACGCGATCAGCACCCCGAAGGGGTTCATGCGGCCCAGCAGTGCGACCAGGACACCGTTGAAACCGTAATTATTTGAAATCACATTGGTGAGCCGTTTATAGCTCATCGTCGCTTCGATCACACCCGCCATGCCGGCAAGCGCGCCGCTGAATACCATGGAGAAGATGACCGCACCTGCGGCGCTGTACCCGGCATATTTCGCGACGGAAGTGCTGTAGCCGGCCGCGCGGAGCTTGAAACCGAGCGGTGTGTTCCACAGCAGCAGGTAGATGACCGGCACCAGAAGGACAGCGATCAGGACGCCGAGATGGATGCGCGTCCCGAAGAGTGTGGGCATTTTGGCCAGTGCGTTGAATTTCGCCGAGCGCGGCAGGGCGCTGCCCGGTTCACGCAGCGGACCGCGGACGAGATACTGCATCAGCAGGGTCGCGATGTAATTGAGCATCAGCGTTGAAATGATCTCGTTCATGCCCTTCTTCAGCTTGAACAGCGCGGGGATCAGGGCCCACAGCGCGCCGCCGAGCATTGCAGCCAGGACCATACAGGTCAGCAGCAGCCATTTCGGCAGGGCCTGGTAGCAGTACAGCCCGACGATCCCGCCGAAGAGCGCACCCATATAATACTGGCCCTCGGCTCCGATATTCCAGATCCGGGCTCGGAAGGCAGTGGAAAGGCCCAGCCCGATCAGCAGATAGGGGCAGGTTTTCAGCAGCGTTTCGGTGATCTGGCGCTGGCCGCCGAAAGCGCCGAGGAACATCTGGCGGTAGGCTTCCAGCGGGTTCTTGCCGGCGATCAGGATCAGGACCGCACCGAAGAAAAGACCAAGCAGCACCCCGATCAGCGGCGAGGCTGCGCGGAGCACCGCGTATCCGGTATTTTTCGATGATCTCATACGGCTGCCTCCCTTTCGGCATTTTTGGATCTGGCGCCTGTCATCATCAGGCCGATCTCAAGCACGTCCGCGTTTTCCGCGTCCAGGATGCCGACGATCTCCCCGCCGTACATCACGGCGATGCGGTCGCTCAGCTGCAGGATCTCCGTCAGTTCCGTGGAAAAGAGCAGAACAGCGACCCCTTCATCCCGCTGGTTCAGCAGCTGCTGATGAACGTATTCGATCGCGCTGACATCCAGACCGCGGGTCGGCTGGGCGGCGATCAGACATTTCGGCTGCCGGGCCAGTTCGCGTGCGAGGATCAGTTTCTGGGCGTTCCCGCCGGACAGTTTGCCGGCTTTTGTCTGGATGGAAGGCGTGCGGACGTCAAACTTTTTGACGAGGCGGAGACCTTCGGAAAAGATCGCTTTGAGGTCCAGCAGACCGTTATGGGTGAACGGTTTCTTTTCGACCCGCTCCAGTACCGAGTTCTCGGCAACGCTGAAAGCGGAGATCAGCCCCATCTTGTAACGGTCCGACGGAATGTGCGCCAGTCCTGCTTCGCCGACTGTTTTGGGCGGACGGTTGGTGACATCCGTGCCGTTGATCCGGACACTGCCGGATTCGGCCGGGCGCAGGCCCGCGATCACCTGTTCCAGCTCGGACTGGCCGTTCCCGTCCACACCGGCGATCCCGAGGATCTCACCGGCCCGGATCTCGAAGGATACATTCTTCAGGGCGTCGAGGCCGCGGTCGTTTTTGGCGCAGAGCCCGCTTACGGAAAGCATCGGAGCGCCCGCGTGCAGCGCTTTCTTTTCAAGGTGGAAAAGGACCTCCCGGCCGACCATCATCCGGGCAAGCGTTTCTTCATCCGCGCCTTTGGTCGTCATGGTGCCGAGGTTTTTGCCGTCCCGCAGCACGGTGACCCGGTCGCTGATCGAAAGGACCTCGTTCAGTTTATGGGTGATAAAGATGATGGATTTCCCTTCATCCGTAAGTTTCTTCAGGATCTTCAGGAAATCTTCGACTTCCTGAGGGGTGAGCACTGCCGTCGGTTCATCCAGGATCAGGACATCTGCACCGCGGTAAAGTGCTTTCAGGATCTCGACACGCTGCTGCTCCCCTACGGAAAGCGTGCGGACCACGGCTGTCGGAGAGATGGTGAGCCCGTAGCGGTTGGACAGCTCCGTAAGCCGTTCATTGACTTCGTTCATGTCCTCGATCATCGGAAATCTGGGGGATTTCTGACCGAGGATAATGTTCTCAGCGACTGTAAAGCGCTGAACCAGCATAAAATGCTGATGGACCATTCCGAGCCCGTGCGCGATCGCGTCCCGGGCGGTCGCGAAATGGACCTCTTCCCCGTTTATGATAATTTTCCCTGCGTCCGGCGTATACAGTCCGTACAGAATATTCATCAGGGTCGTTTTCCCCGCGCCGTTTTCACCCAGCAACGCATGGATCTCCCCGCGTTCAAGGTCAAAATGAACGCCGGAGTTCGCGACGATGCCGGGAAAGGCTTTGGTGATGCCCTGCATTTCTACTATTTTTGTCATACGCAAATCCCTGAAGGAGCCGGCAGCAGCTGCCGCGTACCGTGGAAAAACGCGGCAGCTGACCGATACCATTTCCGAGTGGTTACGGAAGCAGATCCATAACGGAAGCGCCGTTGCGGAAGGATTCGAGGACCGCCTCAGCAGCTTCGAGTGCTTCGGCCGGGACAACGTCCTTGGCCAGAGCTTCGTTCAGTGTGAAGGTCATTGCGCCTTCGGCCACACCGTATTTCGGGAAGGATTTTTCATAGGTGCCTTCGCGGACAGCGGTGAGCATATCGCTGAACCACGGCTGCAGATTCCAGGTCATGCTGATCAGGACGGCTTCGGGGTCGATCTCAGTCATATCGCTGACATAACCGGTGGCGTAACCGCCGGTAGCCTTTGCGGCTTCGATCGCGCCTGCTGCCATGCCTTCACCGCATTCGATCCAGAAATCGACGCCCTGTTCAGCCTGTGCCAGCGCGGCTTCCTTGGCTCCGGCGATATCGCCGAAATCACCGATGGAAACAGCGGAGAGCGTGGCATCCGGGTTCACGGATTTCGCACCGGCGATGAACGCTTCGCCCATGGCTGTGCAGACCGGGATCTCCAGACCGTAGATCGCGCCGATCTTGCCGGTCTTGGAAACGTAACCCGCGACCACACCGATCGGGTAGGCGATCTCGGCGAAGGACTGTTCGTAGTCAATGTCGGAGACATTGTCCGGAACATCATCGCCCAGGCCGGAGCCGGCAGAGATTGCGAAAGCGATTTCCGGATATTCTTCCGCGACGTCTTTGATCGCGTCGGAGAAGATGAAGGAATGGCCGAGGATCAACTTGTAACCGTCATCAATGTACTGGCGGATGATGCGTTCGGCATCGGCCGCGTCGACAGATTCGGCGTAGGTGAACTTCAGGCCGTCTTCCTGGAGGGCTTCCAGCGCGTTCAGCGCGGCTGCGTTCCAGGAGTAGTCATTGATCTGTGACGAGCACAGCATCGCAAAGGTGTCGCCTTCTTCCGCGAATGCGGGGACAACAACGATTGCCATCAGGACAACTAGAATGAACAGTAATCCTTTTTTCATAATTATGACTCCTTATGTTTTATTTTGAATGCGGCGGTCAGATCGCTGCCCGCCATGCTCACAGAAAATAGTTTCCGGAGTTTACTCAAGATAGCGCGACATGATCAGCTTGAGTTTGGAAGTGTTCATATAACTGCAGCCGATGATCAGCGGATCATTCTGCTTGGAATAGAATACTTCGTACAGCTTCAGCACCGAGCTATCCACGGAGATCTGCATCTGCAGGGCAACGTTCCACGGCGGCTTTGTCCCGGAGATCTCCGTTATTCCATAGGTTGGTTTCTCACCGCAGCAGCTTTCCGCGAATTCTGCCAGCGGGAGCTTCGCTTTTTCGATTGAAGGCGCCGAACGGATCAGTTTGGCCGGGATCAGGTTGTTTGAATAGATCACCGGTGTGGTGTCCGCATAAAATAAACGGTCGATCGAAACGATTTGTTCATTCCCCCGAATGTTCAGGATCTTTGCTTCTTCCTGTGTCGGGAGGCGGTAGAGCAGGTTTACGGGTTTCAGCGAGCAGGTCTTTCCGTTGGAATTGATGATCTTTGTGAACTCCCAGGTGGCGTCCAGCCGCATGGGGATCCCGGAGATCCCGGAATTGATCAGCGTTCCGTTTCCCTGCTCACGGCTGAGCAGATGCTCGGAAGAAAGGTTGGCCAGTGCGGTCCGGATCGTGGTGCGGCTGACACCGAATTCCCCCGCAAGTACCCGCTCCGAAGGAAGGCGGCCGGTCTGGCTGTAATAGCCGGAGGTGATCCGGTTCCGCAGAATATCACGGATCACTTCGCTGCTGGTCTGTCCCTTCTTTTTGTCCATGTCTGCTCCTCTTTCCGTTCAGATCAGAGATGCTTCCCGATCTCATCGTGCAGTTCGCCGAGATCCGGGATGATGGATGAATATTTGAGTTCGCCGTTGATATAAATGCACGGCAGGTTTTTCACGCCCATCTTTTTGACACGGGCGATGTTTTCCTTCTTAGTGAAGCGGTATTCGACCATATCGACATCGCCGTTGAATTCCTTCACGACCCGGTCGGCGGCAGCCAGCATATAGGTGCAGGCCGCGCAGGCTTCCGGATCCAGTGTGAAGACCTCGACCAGCGGTTTTTCCAGATGTTCGTAATCCGGGATCCGGACCGCGTCCAGATCCAGTTCCTCCGCCTGGTAATTGGCGACCATCACCCGTGTTTTCTCCGGATCGCGGACGGTCTGGAGAACGCCGACGGTGTTTTCGATCGGTGTGTCGAAGGGCATGTCGCAGCCGGGGGAAAGGATCCAGTTGTGATGGTCCACGCGGTCCAGCATTTCCAGGGCGAATTTCATGTTGTCCTGCTGGGTGCCGAGGAGCATGTGGGTCGTCAGCGGGATGTTGCCGCCGATCGTGATGTTGTAGCGGTCCGTGATCTCCTTGGCTTTGGCGAGGTCAACATTCTCATCGATCGAAAGGCAGTCCGGGTTGGTCTGGCAGAGGACCTCGATGCTTTTTGTGGCATCCCCGCAGACGAAGAAGGAGGAAAACACCCCGCGGGAGCGGATGTGATCAAAGATCTCGGTGTAGATCTCTTTCAGAAAGAGGTTGAAATGCTTCGGGGAGATCTGGGAGACTAGCGGGTCGACGACCGCGATTACGTCCATGCCGGCATCGATATAGAGGTCGCACATGCGCAGGCAGACGCGCTTGCAGTACTGGAACAGGCCGCGGAGGTAGTCCTGCTTTTTGAACATATCCATGAAAACGTTGGTCCCGCGGAGATGGGACGCCAGCGTGAGCGGGCCGCAGTTCAGGCCGTAAAGGGCTGTTTTATCTCCGACGCGCTTTTTCATTTCGCGCATGGTGCTCAGGATCAGCGGCAGCCTGCCGTCTTCGGGACCAGGCAGTTTGTCCGGCAGTTCGTCGGTGGCGGAAAGCGGATGCTGGCTCACGGACGGAGGCCCGTTCGGGATCCACATCAGTTCGCAGCCCAGGATCTCGGCTTCGACCTGCAGGTCAAAGATGATCGGCTGACCGTCCGGATCATAGGTCTCATTGACGGCCAGCAGTGAGTCGAGCAGTTTATCCTTATCTTTCAGGATCTCAATGGCGGAGTATCCGCGCAGCTTTGCGGCGTGGACACCGGCAAAGGGGACCCATGGGACGGAAGCCGTTTCCTCATGCCGGAGTGTGGCAAACAATAATTCTTTTCCGGTCAGATCTGCATCCATTTGCTTTATCCTTTCAGCGGCAGCCCTGTTTTCAAAAGCTCTGTTTTTACATCTTCGTACAGGTCAGCCCACTCGGCAGTCGGCTGAAGCGTCCGAAGGTCATACACTTCCTCAAAGGAAAGACCGACCGGGCGTTTGTCGAGATCGTTTTCGTACTTTTCGTAAAGTGCGCGGACGATCCGGTCCGCCTCGTTTCTCGGTATTCCTTCCGCGGCATGAGCGGTTTCCGCCATCAGCCGGGCTTCCAGCGGGCTCAGATGCCCCGGGATCGCGCCGACCGCGGAACGGGGGCCGAGCAGGCCGCAGGTCCCGGAAGCGGTGGCCAGAATGCTCAGTGCGGCGGTTTCATAAAGCAGTGTGCGGGTCATCGGTCCGCCCACCGGTGTCAGGGCGATCTCCGTGAGAAGGCCCGTGTTTCTCGCCAGTGCCTGCTGAGCGGCGCTCAGCGGCAGCAGGATCGTCGCGCAGGTGTCATTTCCGTAAAACGGATGGACCGGAGAGACCGAATGCGTGCAGGTCATGTAAAGCATCTGCAGCAGCAGTGTTCCCCCGACGATCGCGACGGCCACTCCTTCCCTTCCGCCGGCGGATCCGCCGTATACGGTGTTGTAGAACGAGTGGATGTTGTGTCCCGCGCTGATCAGATGGGAAAGTTTGTTCAGCGCGGAGTAATCTGTCTTGAACTCCGACACCATCGTGATGTGGTGCCAGTCATAATGACCGAACCCGCGGTCCCCGTCGGCGGAAAGTTCGGAGATCTCCGAAACCGCGTTCTGGACACAGCCCAGACCCAGTCCCGGGCGTCCCGCCCGGATGCATGCCTCCCGGACTGTGCGCGCTTCGTACCAGCCTGCCTGGATCTCCCACGGGCTGCGGGAACGGATCTCGCGGCCGTAAACAGTTTCCAGCGTGCAGTTGATCAGCGCGTCCAGCAGCGGTTCCTGGGCATAAGCCTGGTGGATCGGGATGTAAAGCGGTTCCGGAACGACGGTCCCGACACCGCCGCCTTTGATGGCGACGGGCTTTGTATCCCGGAAGGCGCCGCGCTGATCGCCCGGATGATCTCCTGCCGGGTCCAGCGCAGCTGCCGGGAGGTGCTGGTGCAGTAGACCCCGATCCGCTCCGCCATGGCCAGACCGGCTTCGAACAGCCGGTCCGCAAGCGCATCGTCCGATGGAACGAGTTCACCGTCCGTGCGGTCAAAATGAATATCATATTCGTCGATCAGGTCTGAAATGGTCTGCGGGACAAAGAACATGTCCCACTGCATTTCATCCATGATCGGTCCGTTTTCCGCCCGGTCGAGGATATCCAGCAAACGTGTCTGGTGTCTCACGGCTGTTTCTCCTCCTCCCGGCCGGCATCGATCAGCTTCCGGCAGATATCGACGGCCTCTACCGCATCGCGGCCGAACCCGTCAAGCCCTGCCATGGAGGCCCACTGCGGAGTTACGGCAGCTCCTCCGACGACGACTTTGTACCGGTCCCGGACTTCCAGCGTTTCAAGCCGGTCAATGACGTCTTTTACAAAGGGCAGGGAGGTCGTCAGCATGGAGGACATGGCGATGATATCCGCCCGATGGAAGCGGGCCGCTTCGATGAACTCCTCCGGTTTGACGTTGGTGCCGAGGTCGTAAACGTCGAAGCCGTTGACCCGCAGCAGCATGGATACCATACTCTTGCCGACCTCATGGATATCCCCCTGACAGCTCCCGATGACCACGCAGGCCTTGAAAAAAGTGCCGTTCCCTTTTTTATGCATCTCCGGGATCAGCACATCTTCCTGCATCTTCTGGATCGTGACAGCTGTTTTCATCAGTTCCGGAAGAAAAACATCCAGCCGCACAAAGGCATCGCTCATTTCGCGCATCAGCGGATAGATCACCTTTCCCATTACTTCGGAAGGGGACATTCCGCTCTGCAGACACTGCCGCGCGAATCCGGCAGCGGTGTTTCTGTCTCCGCTGCGGATGATCTCTCTCAATGTGCTGATGCGGTCACTGTCTGCCATGATCTGATGCCCTGCGGTTCCTGCCGATAACAGTTGTCATACCAATATTTCTGTGTGTAAAGAGACATCATTGTCCTGACTATTTTAATTTTACGACACAGTCAGAGCTTTTTTTCTGATATGACATTTATTATATTTTATTATGCTGTTTATCACCCCGGTTCCCGAATAAATCTGTGACAGTGGTATGACCTTGCGGTTTTTTGTAAAATATCAACAACCTGCACATAGCGGCTGCTGACGGGTCCCCGGCTGTCCCGTATAACCGCCGAAATCTGATGGTAATACCAATATTTCGGGCCTGAACGGCAGCGGACGGATAAAAAAACTGCAACCGTTGGGTTTTCCCATGGCTGCAGCGCTGTATCATTCTCCGCTCAGGGTGAACTCCGTACCGCAGTGCGCGGCCCATGCCTCGCGGACCGCAGCGTCAAAGGCTTTCCGGTTTTTCCCGATGAGGACGATCACTCTTTTATCCTCCGGAACGTCGGAGACCGGCCGGATCCGCGCGGTGCTGCCGGCCCCGTCTACCAGAAGGAACCCTTCGGCTGCAGGGACGTATCCCTTGACGCGGGCTGCGGATGATGCCAGGATCTCTTTCGTGAAGGCTTCCAGGTCCGCGGGGCTTACGGGAGTCCGGGAAGAGACCAGATAGACCGCCGGGCCGTTCCAAGGTTTATTGCTGGATTCGCCGGAAAAAGCGCTCGGGAAGAGTTCTTTTTCCAGGATCTCATTCGGAAGTTCCCCGTACTGCGTTTCATAGATATAGGCTTCGGGATTCACGCGCAGGACCGCTTCACGGACCTCTTCGATCCTTTCCGGGGTGGCCAGGTCGGTCTTGTTGATCAGGATGAATCTGCTTGACCGCACCTGGTTTTCGACCGGCGGCAGCACGTCCGCATATTCAGTGTACGTGGTGCAGTCAACAACGCAGATCGCTCCCCGGTAATCATACTTTGCCTCGGTATAGGGGCTGACTTCGTCAAGCAGTTTCCGGATGTTTGATGGGTCGCCCAGGCCGGAGTTCTCAATGAACAGAACGTCGATCGGTTTTTTGGAAAACTCGGTCAGCGCTTTGAGAAATCCGGCTTTCAGGCACATGCAGAAGATCGAACCGTTGTTGATCTCAACGATCTCACTGCCATCCGCGCTGATCATGGTGGAGTCAATGCCGACGCTGCCGAATTCATTGATCAGGATCCCGAGCTTCAGCCCTTCAAATCCCGACAGTGCCTTTTGAAGAAAGGTCGTTTTTCCGGCTCCGAGAAAACCGGAGATCAGATACAGCCTGATCGTTCTGTCCATAATATCCTCCCTGATCCGATGCCCGGATCCTTTATCAGATCATGCCCTGCTTTTTCAGTGCCTCAAACAGGGCCTGCGGCGTGATCGGTATTTTGGAAAATTCCAGCCCGACCGCATTGCAGACCGCGTTCCGGATCGCGGGAGCCGGAACACAGGCCGGCGGTTCTCCGAGCCCTTTGTTCCCGAAAGGTGAAGAAGGCGCGGCGTTCTGAACGAACAGCGCTTCGAGCCTCGGGTGGTCCATAATGGTCGAAAGCTTGTAATCCAGCAGGTTGCTGTTCAGCATCCGGCCGGTTTTAGGGTCATAGAGCAGCTGCTCGGACAGCGCGTAGCCGATCGCCATGCTCTGCCCGCCGTGCACCTGAGCTTCAGCCAGCGCCGGATTGATCAGCGTACCGCAGTCATGGACGTTGATCAGCCGCAGCAGTTTTATTTTGCACATCGGAATGTCCACCTCGACTTCCGCAAAGCAGCAGCTGAAAGAAAGTTCATTGGACCGGTTCTGATGTGTGGATTCGGCCGAGAACTGCAGGCTGTGGGCCGGGTTGTACATGGCCTGAAATGCCAGATCCCCGAGGCTCATGAGGGCCTGTCCGTTCTCCCGGTCAATGATCATTCCGTCCCGAAGATCCAGCCGGGATGCGGGAACACGGGTCATTTCCTCCGCGTGTTTCAGGATCTTTTCCTTCAGGATCTTTCCGGTTTGGGCAATTGCCGGTCCGGCAACATAGGTCTGCCGGGAGGCGTAGGCTCCGAACCCGTACGGGGAGGTGTCGCTGTCCTGTGTGGTCACGATGTGTACGTCTTTAAACGGAATCCCGAGCGTTTCGGCGGCCATCTGCGAGAAGACGGTATCTGCGCCCTGACCGATCTCCACTTCACCGAGATGCAGCTGAACGGAGCCGTCCTGGTTCAGGATCATCCGCACCGAAGAGCTTTCCACGTGGATCGGCCAGACACCGGAATAGTACCAGGCGCAGGCCATGCCGATCCCGCGGCGGACCGGGCCGGTCTGCACCGCATATTCTTTCCGCTTTTTCTCATATTCAATGGCTTCGGCTCCGCGGGCGATGATCTGCCCGAGCGAGTCGGTATAGTTGCAGTATTGATAAAAGGGGGAGGTCCGGCCGACCGGGATGCGGTTCCGCATCCGCAGCTCCAGCGGATCCAGACCGAAACGGCGGGCGATGTCATCCATGTGGGATTCGATGCAGAACGTGGCCTGCGGGATGCCGTATCCGCGCATGGCTCCGGCCGTGGCGCAGTTGGTATAGATCGTGACCGCCCGTGAGCTGTAAGCCGGGATGTTGTAGATCTGGGCCATTGCCGTACAGATGTTTTCGGTGATCGCGTGCCCGTGGGAGGCATAGGCGCCGGTGTTGGCAAAGACCTCTGTCTGTACCGCGGCAAACGTGGCGTCCGGACGGAGCCAGGAGGTCACGTGAAATTTGATGGCGTGGCGGGTGCGGGTGCTGGTGAAGTCCTCTTCCCGCGGCAGTTCCAGTTTGACCGGCCGCCCGCCGACCTGCAGACAGCAGAAAGCGCAGAGCGGTTCCATCAGGACATCCTGTTTGTTTCCGAATCCGCCGCCGACATAGGGCTTGATGATCCGCACCTGCCCCTGCGGGATCCCCAGCGCGTACGCGACCACCCGATGGCAGACTTCCACGCTCTGGGTGGAGGTATGGATCACGATCTTTCCGCCGCGCACGGCGGCTGTGCAGATCGGGTTCTCAATGTGGCAGTGCTTGACGGCGGCAGTCTTATACCAGCCTTCGATCTTCACCAGATCCGGCGCTGCCAGGGCTTCTTCCATGTTCCCGCCGTTTCCGCTGCGGGTCTCGGCCAGGATGTTGTTTTTGATCTCGTCATGGACAAGCGGTGCGCCGTCTTTGATGGCTTCGAGCTGGTCCAGAACGAACGGATATTCTTCGTATTCAACTTTGATCTTCCGGAGCGCACGGGCTGCCGTGACGCTGTCTTCCGCGATCACGGCGGCGATCTCATCCCCGTAATAGCGGACCCGGTCCGTCAGGATCAGACGGTCTTCCGTGTCCCGTTCCTCCGTTTCCAGATGGTAGGGATGTCCGGCAGTCGGAAACTGGATCTTCGGAACGTCAAAACAGGTCACGACCCGGACGACGCCCGGCATGGCTTCGGCTTCTTGGGTGTCGATGGAAAGGACCCGCCCGTTCGCGATCGTGGAATGCAGAATGCGGATGATCAGGGCGGAGGGGTCGGCCAGATCGTCCGTGTACTGAGCCGCGCCGGTGGCTTTGTCCCGGGCGTCGACTCTGATCTCGCTTTTACCGACAACTTTAAATTCCTGTCCCATCCGTTTCCCTTCCGGTGTTTCCGCTGCGCATTTCACCGTACGGGAAAATTGTATCAGGTTTTCTCATATTCGGACCGGAAATGTTTTTGTTTGGACCCGGTCAGGACGGCTGAAGGGGAATGCTCCGTGGTGTGCGGAATTATTTTTTTGCCGGATGGCGCGGTTTATTATATAATTCAAAAAACATCGCACATCATGGAGGAACATTGGACGATCAAGGCAAAACAGTACGCTGGCTGGTTTTCTTTTCCGGCAAGGTCCAGGGGGTCGGGTTCCGCTATATGGCTGCCGCTTATGCCCGGGAGCTGGGCCTGACAGGCCGGGTGCAGAACCTGATCGACGGGCGCGTTCAGATGGAGGCGCAGGGGACACCCGGACAGCTGACCGAGCTGCTCATCAGCCTCAAAAGCACCCCGCCGATCCGTATCGATGACTTTACGGTCCGGGAACTGCCGCTGGAAGATGGCGAGACCGGATTTTTGATCTGTCACTGAACCGGAGCATCGCGATGAATGACTGCCATCATGCATGTGAGATCCTGCCCGGATTCATTGTCGGGGGAACATGGAACCTGCGGGAGATCCTGGCTTTGAAGCCGGATGTGCTGGTCCCGCTGGACAGCCTGACCGGCTATATCTGGGAAACGGGATTCCGCGGGGAGATCCTTTATTATCCGATACAGGATATGCGGGTCCTGCCGGATGACGTTCTATCGCGTCTGGTGAAGGAGATCCTTGCCGGGCTGGACGCCGGGAAACGGACAGCCGTTTTCTGCGCGGGCGGGCATGGCCGGACCGGATACGTGGCGGCCTGTGTGCTGGCTGCCCGGGGGATCGCTGATCCGGTGCGGTGGCTGCGGGAACATTACTGCGGATTCGCGGTCGAATCTGAACTGCAGGAACAGGCTGTTGAAAAATTCATGGCAGACCCGGGCGCGGGGTGCTCGGAATAAGAAAGCTGCAATCGGCTCCGCTTCGATGAACTACCGGCTCCCGGTGATGCGGGACTATCCGTGTGTACGGCAAAGCGGATCTGCCTTTTTTTCGTTGAGCAAATAACCATCGCTGATCGAGGGCGAATCCTGTCACAAGCCGAGTGTATCGTAATACTTTTGTTGTCTCGGACACACTAAATGGGGGTGCCGGGGGCAACGGGCGGCTTTAGCCGGCCCGTGCGCCCGGCTAAACAACCCGGGCGCGGCAAGTAACTTATGCTGACATACGGGCATTCGGGCCGCGCCATGCTAAGCACTCACTCCCGACTGCCATGTGCATATCAAAGTCAAATCTTACAGCAGGGAATCCATTTCTTCCGCCAGGCGTGTCTGATATGCCTGCTCTTCGGAACGGATCACGGCCCGGAAACGCTCGATCTCGGCCTTGTCCGCGGTCCTTGCGGAAAGCCACTGAAGCTGAGAAGCGGCCTTTTGCGTCTTGATGACGGTCTGACGGTAAACCGGGCCGATCATCAGCAGCCGGAGCGCCTGTTCCCGGGTAAGGAAACCGCTGGTGAAGATCCCGAGCGTGTCATACAGTGTATCATTGGCGATCGGACCGGTGATGACATCCGCTTCCGGGTGCAGGTCTTTTGCCGCGGTGCGGTTGGTAAAAATATAGTCGAACCATGCCGCGTCCCGGGTAAATTCAAGAACGCTGAGGCCGGTCAGGTCCAGTTCGTATGTGTTGATGACCACATCCCGGTCTTTCCGTTCCTTTGCCCATTTCCCCGCGAATTCGCCGCTGTCGGACAGGTAAAATCCCTGTCCGAAGTCAGCGTTTTTTCTTCCGTGCAGGAGGTCCGGAACGCGGATCTCGTCAAATCCTGTATGGAATAATTTCAATTCTTTCCGATCCTTTCGAGCTGGCGCATCTTGAAAGCCCGGATTTTCGACATGACGCCGGTGGTGTAAAGGATCCCGACGATCATGGCCCCCAGGGCGGTGCCGTAGAACATGCCCTTCAGGTACCCCTGCCAGAATCCCCCGCCGAAACCGGCCCAGTCCAGCACAATGTTTGCGATGAGCGCGGCGATCCCGAGCGCAAAGATCACCAGTACGACCTTTGTGATGCGCTGTTTTTCCGCATTGCCGTATTCCGCGGCCTTTAACACGGTTTCTTTCGTTTCTTCGTTCATTTTTCCCTCTTTTCTTTCTCCGTTCAGCAGTTCCCGCAGATCCACATTGTAAAGATCAGCCATTTCGATCATCAGATCGATATCCGGCAGATTGCTGCCGGTTTCCCAGCGGGAGACTGTTCTTCTGGAAACATTGAGTGTTTCCGCCAGTTGTTCCTGAGTGAGGTCCCGCTCTTTGCGGAGCTCCTTCAGAAAGGTCCCGATCTTTTGCAGATCCATGATTATTCTCCTTTCGTTTCTCAGTCTAACGGAAAAAGGTTTGTTTTTCCAGGACACGGAGTGACCAAATGCCCTGAATTTTGAAATGGGACAGGGTGTGTCCCGGGAAAAATTCGCAGTACATTGTCTATTATAAAGGGAAATCCCCGGTTCAAACCATGCAGGCCGTATCAGGATGGCTTACACGTTATTTCCGTCTCCGGTTCAGGACCGGTCCGGATCAAAAAGGGCGGCTGCCGAAAAGGCGCCGCCCCGTTTTGTCAGATGGTTTCCGCGGTTTTATTTGATAAACACAAGGTCATCGGCCATGTGTTCGGTTTCATCATTCCAGTACAGTTCGTAGGTGCTGAGCAGGCCAAAGGTACCTGTGCCGTTCTGATAAACCACGGTTTCCGTGCTTTCGGTTTCGGATGTGAATGTGATGTCTTTCTTCTCACAATCCTCATAGCGGATCTCGGAGCCGTTTCCGGTCGGGACGGCGGTCATCGTCCATTGGCTGCTTTCAAAAGCACTGCTGGACCAGTGAATGGAGATCTTGTAGTTGTCGTCTTCACCCTTTTCGATCGTAATGCCGCAGCGGCCGGCCATCTTTTCGCCCCATTTGCCGAGCAGATCATCGGTGTTGTAGCCGAGGCTGTCCGCAAGGACCAGATCCAGGTAAAACTCGTGCATGATCCCGGAAGCCTTGAGTGCCGGGTCGTCGAAGACTGCTTTGTAGAGCATCTCGTTCTCACCGTTGGCCCAGACCTGGCGGATGTAGTTTTCTTTCCCTTCTGCGAGGAAGAAGTCAAAGCGGATGTCTTCTTCCGGGAAATTCAGAACGACATATTCACCGTCGGGGGTTTCTTCACCGCGGGCGTTTTCAAAAATGACGCCTTCGCTCAGGGGTTTGAGATAGTTGGCTGCATTGACTCTTCCGGCTTCCATCGGGCCGTATTCGGTCGTGCTGACGGTGTATTTCTGATTCCGCATATACATGGCGCGGGAAATATAGTAATCCAGAATGGTGTTGCCGTGCTTTACGGGTGTCAGCCCTTCGTTTTCACTGATGAAGGTCCCCTTCATGCTGTCGGCCCATTCGCAGAGCTTTCCCCATTCGTCCCAGGCGGACTGATCGTTGTAGTCCTCGCGGACCATGCGCACATCTGTCGGATGGTAATAAATATAATAGAAGCCGGCATCCTTCGCGAACACATCTCTGCCGGGCACATCGCTGCAGAGCATCGCGTGATAAGCTTCCTCATTGAGGCGGCCGATGGCAAAGAGCCAGCCGGCGCCTTCCGGGTCATAGCCTTCAGCTTTGGCAGCATCCATGGAAGCCTTTTCGGAAACGGAGAAAAGGAATCCTTCTGCGTCGTTTTCCGGTACGTCAATAACAAGGGCTTCTTCGTATTCTTCCGGAATCGTGAGCGTCATCCCGTCATTGGTGTAGGAAGCGGCAAAGCAGGCGGATGCCGCTGCCAGTGTGAAAATCAGTAAAACAAAAATAGACAGTTTTTTCATTTTTTACATTCCTTTGTCAGATTTAGACTCGTTCCGTAAGGGACGGGACCCATCCCCGGATCGTTTGCCTCTGCAGTATTTAATGTTCAAAAGCCGCAAATGGTTCCCGGGACTGATCCGTTTGACCGGTTTATCGGCCGCTGTTAATTATAAAGTGAAAAACCGGTGAATGAAAAAGTTGTCATATTCGAAATAATAGCAAAAGACCGCCGGACGGTGGCCTTTTGGGGATCTCAGGAGCATGGATCTTTCTTCTACCGGTTCATCATGTAGGCTTTCGGTGCGGAAGCTCCCGGACCCGGGAAAAGAAGGTCCAGTTTTTCTTCCAGTTCCGGCGGAATGCGGAATTCGAGCGCTTTCAGGCTGTCTTCCAGCTGTTCCACGGTGCGGGGCCCGACCAGCGGGGCGGTCACACCGGGGCGGGAAAGCAGCCAAGACATGCTGACGGTCGCCTCATCCTGTCCGTATTCAAGGCACAGGTCATGATAAGGTTCAAAGAGAAATATTCAATCAATACAAAAAACCGGATCGTCATCCGGTTTTTTGTATTGATTCGGGCACCCGTTACGGTTCCGTGGTGTTTCAGGAGGGCGCGGTGGATTTTGCTTTCAGTTTCGGTCAATACCGTGCGGCTATTTCAGTTCATCCATGGGGTTGATGATCTCAAGCTCAATGCGGTTCATGTCGCCGCGGTGATAGCTGTAGGCCATGTCGAGGACCTCATCCTGTCTGTTGTAGCGGATGGTGGTCATCTTCTGGATGGCGCTGCCCGGTTCAACATCCAGTTCGTTGATGTCCTCTTTGCGGGCGGGAACGGCTTCGATGATGCGGACCAGACGGTAAACACGGGTCTCTGGCTTTTCGTCCATCAGTGCCCTGAGGCTGTTGTTCACCAGGTCGACATCCATCAGGTGAGCAAATTTACTGTAAACCAGATAGGCGTCGATCAGAACGGCGGGTGTCTTATCCACCAGACGCTTGCGTTTGAGGTAGATCACCTTGTCGCCCGGTTTGCCGGCCCCGAAGTCGATCATTTCCTGCGGCATCGGGATGATCTCTTTTATCAGCTGGACCCGGGAGGTTTTCTGCCCGGATTCCTGGACGGCTCCGTCATAAGAGTAATAGTTGTTCAGGACGTGCTGGGTCACCTTGGGCTTGGAGACGAAAGTGCCTTTGCTCTTGATCCGGTAAAGATGGTCTTCGTGGACCAGTTCCGTGATGGCCTGGCGCACGGTGGTCCGGCTGATATCGAACATTTCACTCAGTTCGTTTTCGGTCGGGATCAGGTCCCCGGGTTTGTAGGTCCCGTTTTTGATCTGATCCAGGATCAGCGTTTTCAGCTGGAAATACAGCGGTACGGGAATATTTTTATCCAGTGTTTTGTCGTTGAGCATAGCCAGCCCCTTTCAGGTATCCGGAAAACCGTCATGTTTGATGATTTGCAAAGAATGTAAAAAATCTTGTCATAACAATCTGACAATAAAATTATACTTGATTATTGTTGCAATGACACGATTTATTGTATAAATAATTTTATTGAAGTTCGTCGGCGGGGTTGATGATCTCGACTTCGATCCGGTTCATGTCCGCACGGTGCCAGGCAACAGAGCGTTCAAGAACCTCTCCTGCTTCGTTGTAGCGGACCGTTGTCAGTTTCTGGATCGCGCTGCCGGGCTCGACGTCCAGTTCATTGATGTCCTCTTTGGTGGCCGGAACGGCTTCGACGGAACGGGTCTGACGGCAGACCCGGGTTTCCGGGTTTTGGTTCATGATCTCCATCAGGCTGTTATTGACCAGGTCGGCATCCAGCAGATGGCTGAATTTGTCATAGACCAGGTAGGCATCGATGCGGACCGAAGGAACATTTTCGATCAGCCGTTTGCGCTTCAGATAGATCACCCGGTCACCGGGTTTTCCTGCGCCCAGTTCGATCATTTCGCGGGGCATCGGGATCACTTCCCGCGCCAGCTGGATCCGTTCCGTCTTCCGGCCGGATTCGGCGGCTGCCTGATCATAGGAAAAATACCGGTTCAGCATGTGCTGGGTCACCTTCGGTTTGGCCACAAAGGTCCCCTTGCTTTTGACGCGGAACAGCTGTCCATCGCGGACCAGATCGGTGATGGCCTGACGGACGGTGGTCCGGCTGATGCCGAACATTTCGCTCAGTTCGTTTTCGGTGGGGATCAGGTCCCCGCTCTGATAGGTGCCGTTTCTGATCTGTTCGCTGATGAGGTTCTTCAGCTGAAAGTAAAGCGGGACCGGGATACTTTTATCTAAGGTCTGGTTCTTGAGCATGGCCGGCTCTTTCTGTGATTCGGGTTATGAAAACGGAATAGAACATCGCTGCTTCGCTATCAAAAAGTAATTATGATACAACATTATATCATTAATGAGGGCGCTGATAATAATGATCGGTGATATTTTTATAAAATATATTTATAAATAAAAAGGGCCGCCGCATAATCATACAGAAAAGCCATCGGGGTAAAGTGCTCCGCAGGGACACGGAATCAACGTCGTCTGTGCGTGAAAGCGGATCCCGGATGCGGGCATACCTCAGGCAGGCAGGACCCTTTGCCCGCCGCCATATGCTTTTGCCGGCATTAAAAAAGCTGCCGTACACTCAAAAAGATGTGCGGCAGCCCTTTTTTCGTTTATACCGGGATCTTATTTTGATCCTTCCGTCAGCCGTTTGAGTTCTGTGAGGAAAGCATCAACGTTTTCCTCACTGGTAGCCCAGGAAGTGACGATGCGGGTGATGGAGTGCTTCGGGTCGGGGCGGCCCCAGTCCCAGTAGGAGCAGGAGAAGTTGTCTTCCAGTTTGTGGATCAGCTCATCCGGGAAGATCGGGAAGATCTGGTTCGTCGGGGATTCGAGCATAAAGGGGTAGCCGAGCGCTTTGATCTCCTTTTCCATCTTCTGGGCCAGGCGGACCGCGTGGCGGGCGAGTTCGAAGTAAAGATCATCGCGGAAAAGTTCCGCGAACTGGATCCCCAGCAGACGCCCTTTGGCGAGCATCCCGCCCTTCTGTTTGATCATATAGCGGAAGCAGTCCTGATAAGCCGGGTTGGAGATGACGACGGCTTCTCCGAAGAGCGCGCCCATTTTTGTCCCGCCGATGTAGAAAATGTCGGCCAGCTCCTCGAGGTCGGCCAGGGTCATATCGCCGCCTTCACAGACCAGCGCGGTCCCCAGACGGGCACCGTCGACAAAAAGCGGAATGTGGAACTTGCGGCAGACGGCGTGCAGGGCTTCCATCTCGGCTTTGGAATAGATCGTGCCGTACTCGGTCGGCTGGGAGATGTAGACCATTCCCGGCTGGACCTGGTGCTCGAAGCTTTCGGAGTCATAGTGCGCGCGGATCAGGCGTTCCACCTGTCCGGCGCTGAGCTTCCCGTTGGTATGCGGGACGGTCAGGACCTTATGCCCGGTAGCTTCCACCGCGCCGCTTTCATGGACAGCGATGTGGCCGGTATCAGCCGCGATGACGCCCTGGTAGGGCTTCAGAACAGACGCGATGACCGTCGTGTTGGTCTGGGTCCCGCCCACGAGAAAGTGGATGGCGGTTTCCGGCTTGCGCAGATGGGCGCGGATCAGCGTTTTGGCCTCTTCGCAGTATTCATCTTCACCGTAGCCCGGGGTCTGCACCCGGTTGGTCCGCATGAGCGCATCCATGATCCGTTCATGCGCGCCTTCGGAATAGTCATTATAAAAACTGATCATTATTCATTCCTGATATATGAGCTCACTCTGTTTTGCATATGGCAGTCGAAAGAGAGTGCTTCGCATGGCGCGGCACGATCGCTCGTGTGTTTGCATAAGCCGCTGACCGCGCCAGGTTTATTCAGCCGGGGGCAACGGGCCGGCTAAAGCCGCCCGTTGCCCCCGGCACCCCCGATTTTGTGCAAGGGTCGACAGATTTGTTTTTCTTTCCGGATTCTTATTGAGACTCATTTGCATGCAGCGCTGCTCACTTTTATAAGCTGTCAGCAGACGTCAGCCGGAAAGAGAACTGACGGATCGCTGCTTTGTATGCGTTCATTTGGATTTCTGTCTAAACATACACCCGTTGGGCGAATTGTCAAGATGAACACCGCAAAATGGTTATTCTCCGGTGCCGGTTTTTGCCGGAGAGGGCGCTAATTGGACAGCCAGTCGTCCGCCTCGTCGGGAAGTGTGACGGAAAGCCCATCCTTCCCCAGGAGCTGCTGCCAGAAGGTCTCGTCATAGAGCCGGGATCGGATCGGCAGCGGCATCGGAACGCCGTAGCCGAGCAGCAGGACCTCCTGTTTGGGCTGGAGACGGGAAAGCATCCCGCGCAGCGAATCCTTGCCGGACAGGCCGGAGAGAACGGCCGCGATATCCGCCTCGTCCCCCAGCCAGCCGGAGATCCGCGTCCCGAGCTGGGACATGATCTCGTCATCGATCTGTGAAGGGCGCTGGTCGATCACCAGCAGCGTGACGGAATATTTGCGCATCTCCCGGGCGATCAGGGCGAAGGCGGTCTGGGAGGCCATTTCCCGGCTGAGCAGCTTGTGGGCTTCTTCGATCGCCACCACCAGCGGCGTCGGTTTCGGGCCGTTCCCGGCCACGTTTTCCTCGGTGCGCTGTTCCCAGGCATTCCGGACCTTCCGGGTCAGGATGTTGGCCGCGAGTAGATAATCCAGGTCCGACTGGAATTTGCCGAAAGAAAGGATCACCGATACACCGCTCTGCAGGGTGCTGATGATCTGGCTGACGACGTTATAAGGCATTTTCGGGACCATGTATTCCTTGTGGAAAAGGCGGGTCAGTTTGCTCTGCAGGCTTTCGGCCGCGGCTGTGTTGACGTTATTGCTTTCCGCCCATTCGGAGACAGTCCCTTCCCCTTCCCCGTTTTTCAGCTCCATAAAGGAGCGGAACCAGTTCTCTTTTCCGAAGGAGCGTTCCAGCGCCGCAAGGGTCGTCTGGGTGGTGTCGCGCAGGTTCAGCTCTCTGGTGAGCATCAGAACGTCTTCGGGGGTGATGTCGCTGTATTCCAGCACCAGGTCAAAATCCGGCTTATGACCGTTGATCATCGTTCCGGTCCCGAGCCCGCAGACCTTCACCCGGTCACTGAGCTTCTGCTTCAGTCCGGGGACCTGAATGCGGGTGTCCGGGGAAATGTTGCCGAATGCGTATTCGCTGTGCATGTCGAAGACCAGCGCCGCGGCCAGACGGCTGCGGATGAGGCCGGCCAGGATCATCCGGGTCAGGTAGGATTTTCCCGTCCCGGTCGAACCGAAGATCCCGGAGGAACGCTCGGCGAATTTTTTCATGCTGATGGCGACGGGGTGCCCCTGTTCGCGGGTCGAACCG
>CADBKS010000028.1 GCA_902795255.1 uncultured Chloroflexota bacterium | reverse complement strand
GCAGATCTCAGAGCCTTTTATGATCAGAAATCCATGGAACATGAAAACCTGCGTGATTATTCTGAAACTACACGCGGCAAACTCATCCGGAATTCCAAAACATTGATGTATCAGGCCGGAATCATCGGCGAAAACGGATCCATCAGGATCTGATCTTCGGGGAGAACCCAGTATGAATTCGATTGAAAAGGAACCTCTGAATAAACGAATAGATTATCTTTACAAGGTGTTCATCTCAGAACGGTTTTTATCCATGCAGGGGATCGGGCGGGAAACATCTTATTATATATGTCCTTTCCCGCTGGCAGAAGCCAACGAATTCAATAAACAGCGTGCACTTCTGGCAAAGCGCCTGCGGACCGCAAATGGTATCGATGTCTGCGAGATCGATTTATACGATTTGAGTATTGAGATCCTGAAGGAAGAAGGCGCCTTCGAGGATATCATGGATCAGGAAACAGAGATCGATAAGAGTGACTTATTGGAAACCATTCAGGCAACAATTGATCTGGGCGGCACATTCCTGAGGAAAATCCAGGATTGTGTCAAACAAGGTGATCATAAGATTATCTTCATCAGCGGGATCGGTGAAGTATATCCCTGGATCCGCACTCACAATCTGCTGGAAAACATGCAGACGGTCATCAATGGTGAGCCTGTCGTTCTTTTCTTCCCGGGACAGTATAAGCAGACTGAAAGCATCGGGCTTTCTCTGGAACTATTCGATACATTCAAAAATGAACGCTATTACCGGGCGTATAACATCTTCAATTATGGGGTGGACTGATGAAACTATATGAGCTTTTTGAAAAAGATATCAGCCGCGATATTGAACAGGTCGTAAAGGCAGACGATACCCGCCACCTGCGGGATGAGATCACCGAATATGTCATGACCGATGAGGTACAGAAGCAACTGGATAAGATGCTGGATGAGTATCTGCATCCCGGTTCAGTCAACGGTGCCTGGATCTCCGGTTTCTTCGGTTCCGGTAAATCACACCTGCTGAAGATGCTGTCCCTGCTGCTTGCACATGAAACTGTGGAAGAACTTGATATTATCGACGAGTTCAACAATAAAGCGAAACAGAATGACAATCAATTTCTCGGTGGAAGTATCAAGCTCCTGAGAAATATCCCTTCCAGGTCGATTCTGTTCAATATGATCCAGATCGGCGAAAACACGGATAATGCAGAGGATGGTATGCCGGTCCTCCGTGCTTTTGTCCGCATGTTTGACCGCTTCTGCGGTTACAGTGAGCAAATGCCTCACGTCGCCCGGTTGGAGCGGGATCTTGAAAAGAACGGGCAGTATGAAGCATTCAAAACCGCGTACAAAGAAATCTGCGGAAGAGATTGGACCGACGGAAGAAAACAAGCCATCCTGCAGTCAAAAAATATTGACAAAGCATATGCCAAAGTGACCGGAGATCAGGTAGATGGTATCGTGAAACAATATAAGGATACCTATAAGATCTCTGCACTGGATTTTGTCAACGACGTGAAAAACTGGCTGGATGCTCAGAACGATCCGAAGCTCCGCATCAACTTTTTTGCGGATGAAGTCGGGCAGTTTATCGTTCATTCAACACCGTATATGACCATGCTTCAGACGATCGCCGAAACTCTGGCAACGATTATTCCCGGACGCAGTTTTATTTTCGTCACTGCCCAGGAGGATATGACCGCTTTTCTGGGAAATCTGGAGAATAAGGCCCAGACTGATGACTTTACCCGTATCCAGGCTCGCTTCGGTATTCGGATGAAGCTTGGCAGCAAAAACGTGGATGAAGTTATCTCCCGCCGTCTGCTGGCTAAGAAAGAAGAACACATTCCTTTCCTCAAGTCGCTTTATGCCCGGACCCGCAGTGATTTCCATATGCTGTTCGATTTCACCGACGGTTCACGATCCTTCCCGGTATATCGGGATGAGAAGGAATTCATCGAAAAATACCCCTTCGTTCCTTACCAGTTTGATCTCTTCCAGAGCATTATCCGCGCTTTTTCGGAGCAAAATGCTTTCGAGGGGCGGAGCAGTTCCGTCGGGGAACGATCGATGCTGGGCGTTTTCCAGAAAGTCCTGCTGAGCATCCGAGAGACGGAGATCAACGATTCTGGAACGCTGGCCGCTTTTTACCGCACCTACGATGGTATCCAGGATACCCTGATCTCCGGGCTGCAGGCATCCCTGTATCAGGCGGAAAAGAATCTGGGTGATGAGTTTACCGTTTCCGTCCTGAAAAGCCTGTTTCTGGTTCGCTTTGAACAGTCCTTTAAAGCATCCATCACCAATATCCGCATCCTCATGCAGGAATCCCTGGGACAGAGTGTGTCAAAGCTGAAAGAAAGAATTGCGGATTCCCTGGAGCGTCTGGAACAGGAGAGCTATATTCGCCGCAGCGGAGAGCTCTATGAATTTCTCACAGATGAGGAAAAGGCAATTGAAAACGAGATCCGCAATATCTCCGTGGATGATGCGATGATGGGCAAAGAAATGAACAAGGTCGTCTATAGCGACATCATTAAAGATAATGCGGTCCGTTATCAACCCAGCGGCAAAGATTATAAATTCAACAAATACGTGGACAGTGTTCCCTATATCAACACAGAACATCTGACGATCAATGTCATCACGCCATACAATGACGACAATCAGAATACAGCGATCCTGATCGGCCATAACAGCGGCAAAAAAGAACTGATGATCGTGATGAAAAACGATCCGATTCTATGGAGTGAACTGAGGCACTATCTGCAGACGGATAAATATTGCAGTGTAACCAGCCGCACCGGTGAACAATCCACCAGGGCTTCGATCATCAGCAAGCTTATTGATGCCAACCGGAAACGCAAAGAAGAACTGCGGACGAGGATCAATACCGGGCTGAAGGAAGCAATCTGGATCGCTTCCGGGAATATCATCCAGCCGCAGCAGGGTGAACCGCGGCAGATGGTACAGTCCGCCATGAACCGACTGATCGATCAGGTATATCCGAACCTGAAAATGGTAGCCGGCCGCAAATATAATTCCGCCATGATCAGCGGGATCCTGAACCGTACCCGATCCTTGAGTGATGAACTGCAAATGGAAGAGAGTGATGTCCTGTCAAGAATCAAACTGCTGGCTATGGGTGATGAGACTGTCACACTGAAAATGCTGATGGAGTATTATTCCGATAACACCTATGGCTGGTTCGAAGATGATTTGCAGTGTGTTCTGGCTGCGCTGCTGGTGAAGGAAAAGATCGAACTGAAGCAGAATGGCAGCATCGTACAGGGAAGCAAGTCATTGGAAAATGCGCTGACTCAGTCCAGAAACTATCAAGCTGTGATGGTTTCTGCACAAAAATCTTACTCCGCACAGCAGATCAATGCCCTCCGGAATTTCTTCCAGGACTTTTTCACCTATCCCAGCACTGCTGCGGATGCCCGGGGCCTTGCAAAGGACACAAGGGATGGGCTCGGTGAATTTTATAAAAAGCTGCAGGAATGGTTGTCCGACCGTGATTTCGCGGTATTCCATTCGCAGCTGCGGGATGCCGCGGATGCACTCTTTGCATTTAGCGGGAAACCCGATGAGTTCTATCTTACCGGCATGAATGACAGCGCTGATTTTCTGCTGTTGGTCAAGAGAGAGAAGCTGGATGACCTGATGGCATTTTTCAATTCTACGCCACAGAAAACCATTTATCTGGAAGCCGTGCGCTTCCTGCGGAATGAACAGGATAACCTGAACAGTCTGGGGCAATGTGCGGAACGGATGCAGATGGAGTCGATCCTTGCAGATTCGAACTGTCACAGGAACGGGGGCATCCAGAAGCTCAAACAGCTTCAGCAGAAACTGCAGGGGTTGATCGAATCCATGCTTATCACGAAGCGAGCTGAAGCGAAGAAACGGGTCGACCGTCTGGAAACAGATTTTCAGAACACTGATGATTATCCGGATCTCACCGAAGAGCAGAAACTGATTTTTGCCCGTGAATATGATACGGTGAGGGATAAGATCGACCGATTGAATCGTGCCCTCACCATTGACAGTGAATTGCGTGCCTTTATGGAAGGAGAGATTGATCGTCTTAACCGCCAGCATGAGATGGCTGAAGCAAATCGTCATCCACAATCGCCGGAACCGACTGAACCAGGTCCTAAAGGAGGGACGATCAAACCGGAACCTGTCCCAACTCCGCAGCCGGTTTATGTAGCTGCATCCTCTCTCCGTCCGAGAACTCATACTCAGATCCTCGACAGCGAAGACGATGTGGAAGCCTATCTGAACGCCCTCCGCGAAGCATATCTCTCCGCAGTTCGTGAAGGAAAGAAAATCAGACTATAGCTTTTTTGCAAAAAATAAAGTGAAAATGCTGAATTTGATACCTGATTTGCGTGAATTACACAAATCAGGTATCTTTTTTACATAATGTGCTCTATTTTCCTAAAGCACTTCGCTTCAATTCCATCTTCCCATCGGTCCGGATTACAAAAGTTCGACGCCGGAGTGAATTTGGAAATAAGGTTTTGGCCACGGGTGATGTATATTTCTTCGGAAAACCACACTGCTTTTTCAAATGCCAGCTGAAATTCGCCAAAATCGAAGAGCATTCCTCTTGTGAGCCACACATCATAGGTTTGTTCTCCGTTTTCAAACAGCTGCTGGTTTTCCTGAACCACGAGGATCCTCTGCACAGGCAGTTCTACTGGCATCTTTATGAATTTCTTCTGTTGGATTACAGGATATGCAGTCTTTTCAAGTGTCCAGACTGCTACATCCTCAGTTGATCCATAGTAATCCATAGGCTCTGTAAAACTATACAGAAATGAAGTCTCATCACCAATATTGAATTGCACTGCTTCCGTCGAGGAATTGACAAATGAAAATTCATCATGCAGGATCGTATGGAAGGGTTTACCTATAAAAGAGCAAAGAAGCTGCATTTCTTTTTCAGTAAGTCTGATGTCAATTGTCTTCATGTTCACTTCCTTTGACAAAATGTTTTTTGTTATTTCAAGTCTTTGCCGGGTAAACCTTTCTTGATGTCATACAGCTAAATTCTAACGGTTTTATCCTCCCTTGACAAAGAAAATAAGTATGTTATGATTGGAGTGTGTACATAATGTATGTACATTTTATACGAAAGGATCAATCTATGACGACCACAAAAGTATTTCAAAACGGAAACAGTCAGGCGATACGGATACCGAGCGAAATGCGGACAGACAGGAAGGAATTCATCATTCGGAAAATCGGGGAAGGTTTTATCATCTACCCGGTGAATGATCCCTGGTTCCCGGTTAAACAGGTCATTGGAACCTTCCCGGATGATTTCATGAATGATCGGGAACAGCCTTCTCTTTCTGATATACCGGAAAGAGAGATGTTTTGATGTATCTGTTTGATACGAATATTTGTGTTTATTCGATGAGAGGGAGAAATCCGGATCTGACAGAGCGCATTTTCCGGACAGACCCGGCTGACATATCGATTTCGGCAATCACTGTTTTTGAACTTGTATATGGTTCGGCAAAAAGCAGCTTCCCGAAACAGACTGCTGATAAAACGAATATTTTTCTCGCGCCGTTTACGATCCTTCCTTTTGAAAAAAAGGATGCTGAAATTGCCGGGGAACTCCGTGCATATCTGACAAAAGCCGGATTTATGATCGGCGCTTATGATCTGTTGATCGCAGCGCAGGGACTTGCCCGCGGATTGACCGTTGTTACGCATAATACAAAAGAATTTTCGCGGGTTCCCGGGATCATTTTGGAAGACTGGATCGAATAATTTCAGAGGATGCATGCATATGGCAGAGAAAGAAATTGAAAAAGCTCCTGGTCGCGAGATCATGGAAGAAATGGAATTTGACCATCCGGCACAATTTAATGAAAAAACACCGGATTTTGATTTCAGCGGATGGCTGTCGGATCTGGTCGGCGCATTCCGGTTTGCTGATATTATTCAAAATATCCAAAAAGGATCTGAATATGTTGTACAGATCCCGGAAAAATTCCGGGAAGCCTTTGAAGCCGGTGAACTGATGATGACAGAGAATTCCGAAACCGGGAAACTGTGGCCGTCACTTTATAGAATACTCCCCAATGGGAAACATGAATTTGTCTGTAATCTTCCGGTGAAGCTGCAAGAATTTACACAGGGAACTCCTTTACAGGATTTTTCTGCCAATATTCAGAATATACAGCTGCAAAGGCAGATCCAGGCACTTCGAAAGGAAGTTCAGGAGGTCAAAGAGATCGTTCAGCGCATTGAACAGGGGCAGACAGACGACCGGATCGGTTTGCTGATCTCCGGGAGGGATCAGTTATATCTTGCCTTGGAAAATCCTAATCCGGATTCACAGTCCCGCGAGCTTGAACAGGCCCGGGGAACGATTCAGAATGCAAGGGGACAGATCCTACAGACGCTGATCACCCGTTCGGAATCTTATGAACCGATTCCTCGGCGGGGAGTTATGCATTATCTCAAGCGTATGAACAGTAAATATGCTGCCAAAAAGGAAAGTGAATTTTATTTCATTCAGGACTACTTCGGATTGTATGTTGAAGCGACAAAAATGCTTGCCGGTTCTTATGAGATCGTCGGAGATCACCAAAGGGCGCAAACGGTTATCCGGAATGCCATGGCAAGCATGAAAGAAGTCAATTTCAGTAAGATTTCCTCGATAAAGAATCTTCATCCTGAATATGAGTATTTCTTTGAGGAAAGTGAACAGATCATTGAAGCGGAAGGGCAGGAATGCCTGGATTCAGTTGTGTTTGACTGTTTGCGTTTTGATGTTTCCGGAGATCAAATATTGGAGGCGTTGTATGTCGGATAAAAAATTCAAACCTGTTGATTTTAATAAAGGTGCCAAAAAAGTATTCGAGTTCGTTTTGATGCTTTTGAAATTTTTACTGATTGCTGCTGTTGTTGTGCTTGTGACTGCAGTTATGGTTTTGCCTGCAATTGCGACAAAAGATCCTTCAAAACTGATCGAAGTTCCGATGAAAGTAAAAGATCAAATCATAAAGAAATAATATATCAGATATATTGCGGTGAAACCGCAATCGTATTACCGCTGACAGCTAAGAGCTAAAAGCTGCGGTCGAAGGGGGCAAAAAATGAACACACGGGAACTGGAAAAGGTGGCGAAGGCGGCGCGGGTGCTGCTGATGGAGCAGTGTGAGGCGCGGCTGAATTTTGTTTTGAGCCATGAAAGCGATCCGATCTTTGCCGCGGAGGGGGCGGCCATCCGGCAGCTCAAGACGGCAAAGCGGGAGACGCTCATCGAAAAGGCGGCTTACACCTGGTTTAACCGCTTCACCGCCTTCCGCTTTATGGATGTTCATGGCTTCAACCGTCCGCTGGTGCTCTCCCCGGCAGCTGAAGGCGGGATCCAGCCGCAGCTGCTTTCCGATGCGCTGGAGGGCATTACCCCGAAGGAGCTCCCCGCGGCGGAAAAGAAGCGCGTGATGGACCTGCTCCTCGGACGCATCCCCAGTCCCAACGCCCAGGCAGAGGTCTACCGGCTGCTTTTCCTGAACGAATGCAAGACACTGGGACGGACGCTGCCCTTCCTATTTGAGGAGATCGACGATCCGATCCGCCTTCTGCTGCCGGATGATCTGCTTTCGGAGCACTCCGTTCCGGCGCTGCTGCGGAGTGTGATGGACTTGTCAAGCTGCAAAGACGTGGAGATCATCGGCTGGCTCTTCCAGTTCTATATCTCCGACAAAAAAGACGCCGTGATGGCCAAAGGCGGCGCGGTGAGCTCCGAAGACCTCCCTGCCCGAACCCAACTCTTCACCCCCGAATGGATCGTCCGCTATCTGGTCGAAAACTCCCTGGGACGCTTGTGGATGGAAAACCACCCGGATTCCACCCTCACCCAACACATGCGCTATTACGTTGGAACAAGGAACATGGAGCAAGGGGCAAGTGAGAATAACATTGCTAAACCCCAGCCCCTAACCCCTCCCCCCTTAGATGTCGAAGATATCAAAATTCTCGATCCGGCAGCGGGCAGCGGTCACATCCTCGTTTACGCCTTTGAACTGCTGACGCATATCTATGAAGAAGAAGGCTACGCCAAAAGTCAGATCCCGGAGATGATCCTGCGAAACAACCTGTACGGTCTGGAGATCGATCCCCGCGCCGGGCAGCTGGCCGCCTTCGCCCTCGTCATGAAGGCTTGTCTCTACGACCGCTCGTTCTACCAGCGTCTCCGTGCTTCACAGTGGAACATGGGTAGTGGGCAGTGGTCAGTGACCGGTGGTCAGAGCGCAACAGACGACGATAACTTCCGGCCAAATATCGGAATTTTACAGAATATTCAGTTTACAACCAATGAGCAGCAGAATTATCAAAAGCGTCTTGGGAAGAGCCTCATCACTCAGGACCTCTGGCTGCTGATGAAGCAGTTTGAGAACGCGGAGACGTTGGGCTCGCTGATCGTGCCGAAGACAGCCCCGCTGCGTGATATCGAAGCCGTCATCAACGCCTCCGGGCTGTGGGATGACCTGCTGCTGCACGAGACCAACAAAAAGCTCAAAGACCTTCTCACCCTCGCCCGCATGCTCTCCCCCCGCTATGACGTGGTGGTCGCGAACCCGCCGTATTTGGGAAATGCTTTCCTGTCCCCAGAAATCAAAGCCTATGCTGAGACGAATTATCCGAACAGCAAATCAGATTTGTTTGCCATGTTTATTGAACGCGGGTTGGATTTGATCAAACCAAATGGCTATTCCGCCATGGTGACCATGCAGAGCTGGATGTTCCTCTCATCTTATGAAAAGCTGCGTCAGAATTTACCTTCAAAAGCTTATATCGCCTGTATGGCACATATGGATAATATGGTCATGGGAATCGCTTTCGGAACAAGTGCAACTATTTTCAAAAAACAAATCAATCCGAAATATCAGGGACAATACTGTTATGTCCGAATGAGTGACATCGAAAACGGCGTCCCGAAAGAGTTTCCTGTGAGAAACGAACGATTGAGATCCGCCAGCCTCGAAAACTTCAGAAAAATCCCCGGCTCTCCAATTGCGTATTGGATTAGTAAAAGTGCAAGAGAAAAATTCGAACAGTTTGCAAAACTCGGAACAACAAACAAATTGTTAGCAGGTTCATCTACAGGGGATAACAATAAATATCAACGCATATGGCACGAAATACCATATGTCAACATTTCCTTTAATGCACCTCGAGATCTCACAAAACGATGGTATCCATGTAACACCGGTGGTGAATTCAGAAAGTATACGTTAAATGATGATTATGTAATCGATTGGGAAAATGATGGTTACAGAATTAAACATCAAATAAATTCAAAAGGAAAAGTAGGCTCTGCTATCAGAAATCGTGAATACTTTTTTAAAGGCGGAATAACGTGGAATAAATTAAGTTCTTCGAATTTTGGAGTGCGTATTGTTCCGGATGGGTATATATCAGACGATACAGCCAGAATGATAACTTGTGATCCAGAAAAACGCTTATTGTTATTGGGTTTTCTTTGTTCGAATGTCTGCAAATATTATTTAACCATACTTTCTCCAACGATGAGTTTTACAAATTCTGAGTTAGAGAGATTACCGGTAGATTTTTTAGACAAAGGAAATGAAATTGAGAACTTAGTGAAAATAAATTTATCAAAATCACACACAGATCGATCTTCATTCGAAACCAATTGGGATTTTGCTGAGCACCCACTCTTTAAATCAGAAATAAGAAATCAGAAATCGGAAATCCGGCTGGAAGACTGCTGGCTTGCCTGGCAGTGGGAGTGTGAAGAGCGATTCCAAACGCTCAAATCCAACGAAGAGGAGCTGAACCGCATCTTTATCGAAATCTACGGCCTGCAGGATGAACTGACCCCGGAGGTTTTGGACAAGGACGTCACCGTGCGCCGCGCCGACCTCGCCCGCGAGTGCCGCTCCCTCGTCTCCTATGCCATCGGCTGCATCTTCGGCCGCTACTCCCTGGATAAACCGGGTCTCCAATTCGCCGGCGGCCCGGATGATGGCAGGAAAGTTCCCGCGGTCCTCCCGCTCTCCGAAGAAGCCTACTCCAAAGACGACGCGGCGGAACTGGTCCAGCAGTTCCTCAAGGAGGCTTACGGCGAAAAATACTACGCCGAAAACCTGCGCTTCCTTGAAGCCGGTCTGGGCAAAGACCTGCGCTCCTACCTCTGCAATGATTTCTATGCCGACCACCTCAAGATCTACCAGAAGCGCCCCATCTACTGGCTCTTCCAGAGCCCCAAGGGCTCCTTCAAGGCCCTGATCTACCTCCATAGGTATGTGCCGGGACGTGCCGCCGATGTCCTGGCCCTTTGCCGGGAACTCGAGGCACGCCTCGAGCTCAGCAGCCAGCAGCCAGCAATCAGCGGTCAGTTATCCAAAGCGGAGCAGCGCAAAGCAGAAAAGGAAGCTGAAAAAGCCCGCACCGCCTTCACCGAGATCAAGACCTGGGAAAAGGAAGTCCTGGCTCCCCTCGCCGAACAGCGCCTCTCCCTCGACCTCGACGACGGCGTCAAAGTCAACTACGCCAAATTCGGCACTGCGTTGGCGAAGATAAAGTAAAAAAAATTCGTAATGGAGTAAAATAATGACAGAAAACGGTGAAGTGAAGACCGAAATCGAACCGGAAGTGATTCTTGGCGGAATACCCGGAACAATGTCGGTTTATAAAAGCTTTTCACTTAATAATTTTTTTACTCTTAAATGTAGAGAACAATCAATCCATTTATATAAGTATTATTCAAATCATACTGATAATGATGGGAAAAATTATTCTCTCGATGCCTTAGCTGACAATACCATTTATTTACGAAGAGCAAGGGAATTTAATGATTCCTTTGATTGCAATATCCGATTTGATCCTGAATTGGTCAAATTGGCGTTTGCAGATCTTTTTATAGAAGCTCTGGGTGGAGAAAAAGACCAGAATACTCTGGAAGAAAAATGTTCCGAAATTTTCAAATTGGCGGAAAAACAAACATTTGTATCTGTTCATAATCGAATACAAGCATACACAAATATAAAGCCACAATACATAAGAGATTTTATGTGCAGAATAATGGCTTATGTTTTTGCAGCAGATGGGCGATTAACTAAAAAGGTTTTCATTAAATTACTCCATCTGCAGATCAGTGAATATATTGATGATGTATATCCAAATGTTCTTAAAGATATAAAAATGTATTGTTTTTCGAAGACGAACTCATCACAATTGATGTGGGCGCATTATGCAAATAGCCATAAAGGCTTTTGCATTGAATATGAACTGCCATTAATTCGAGATGATAATGATTTTAATCGTCTTAAACCTTGGGAACAAAAGGCCTGGGTTTATACCCTACCTATGGCATATTTGAAGGAAAGAGTTGATCTTACAGATCAGGTTTCCATGCTGCTGCGAGATATTCCCGAAATAGAAGAACAGTTCCCATTTTATAAATTCGGCTTTCTAGCCAAAAATATGGAATGGCAATATGAACAGGAATGGCGTTTCATTTATCCATATACAGTAAGAGAGTATCATCCCGGACATGTCCTTTCTGAACGTATTGTTCATAAATCAGATGGGTCTGAGACAAACAATATGAAATATTTCCCGATTTCTGCTGTTTTTTTAGGCTGTAAAATGGAAGCAACAGAACAAGAAAAAGTAATCAATGCTGCTAGTAAAAATGCAAAAATGAATAAATCGAAAATTGACATTTTGCAGGGAAAAGAATCGAAAACAGAATATAAAATCATTTTTGACAAGATAAAAACGGTCGGATAATTATTTGACGAGAATAATCAAAGATGGAGAGAAGGATGCAATATTACAACCTTGGACCGGAAACCGAACAGATCGAATATAAGAAAACCACCAGCGAGCTAAAAGAAGGTGTGATCTCAATTGCTGCCATTTTGAATAAACATGGAAAAGGTACACTTTATTTTGGTGTCAAAAACAATGGCGATGTCATCGGTCAGGAGGTTAACGACGAGACACTGCGGTCCGTAAGTCAGGCCATCGGGAATTACCTGCGTCCGGTAATCTATCCCTCTGTGAATAAAGATGAATTTGACGGCAGAACCGTCGTGAAGGTGGCGTTTGAAGGAAATCAGCAGCCATATCTTGCCCATAACATTCCGAGAATACGAGTCGCTGATGAAGATCTCGTCATGGAACAGCCGATGTATGAGGCGATGCTGCGGAAACGCGACAACATCAGTTATGCCTGGGAAAATCAGCGTTCCAATTACACAATTGCTGACATTGATAAAAAGGCATTTGAAAAGTATCTGCGGAAAGCCCACAGTGTCGGCCGAATCAGTTTCGAAAGTGATGACCCGTCTGAAGTACTTACCCGACTGGGGCTTGCCGTAAATAATACACTGCTCAACGCAGGTGCAGCGCTTTTTGTGGACTGCGGGATCAATGAGCTGCAGATGGCGAAATACGCTACAAATTTACGGCTGAATTTTACCGATATGAAGCGCTATATCGGGTCTATTCTCGATCTTTCAGAAAAGGCGGTTCAGTATATCATTGATGCCATGGATTGGCGTGTCGTTTTCAGCGGGAAGCTGGAACGGGATGAGATTCCCGAAGTGCCGGTTGACGCGATCCGCGAAGCTGTGATCAACGCTTTTGCCCATCGGCGAATTGAATCCGGGCAGGCGGTGGATATTGCCATTGACCGCAGTTACATCGAAGTGTACAGTCCCGGCCCCTTTCCCGATGGGGTGACACCGGAGATGTTTATCAAAGAAAGCCGCAGGCCGATCCGGCGCAATCCGCTGATCACGCGGACACTCTATTATTCAAAGGATATGGAGAGTTTTGCCACCGGTTTAAGACGGATCCAGAATCTCTGTGATGAAGCGGGTGTTAAGGTGGAATATATAGGGGATCTTTACGGTTTCACCGTCCGTTTTCACAGACACTGCGGCGAAGGCTGGGCAGAACTTGGAGAGTCAGATGAACCTGATGTCACTCTAAATGATCCCCAATCTGATCATGAGCCCCAAAATGGCCCCCAAAGTATCAGCCAAAATGTCACCCAAAGTGTCACCCAAAATGTCACCCAAAATATCACCCAAACAACAGAGAATTCATCTTTTAAAGAAAAGGATGTCACTGAAAAGATAATTGAAATCATTAAAAATGATAAAAATGCGACACGAAAGTCAATCGCAAGGGAACTATCAATGACCGTAAGACATGTTCAAAGACTTCTCAATAAAATGCCGAATGTACGCTATGAAGGAAGCAGCAGATCCGGGCATTGGGTCATAATTGATGATGAGACGAAAGAATAAGAAATAATCCGGCAGCGAAAGGAGAAAGCTAACAGCTAATAGCTAACAGCTAAAAAAATGACCAACTACGAAACGACGATCCAGGAACAATTGAAACGATGCCGGGTGCTGTTCTGGTATGACGGAACACAGGAAAAACGGCAGGAGTTTGACGCACTCTATCCGATCGGTTATGAAAAACGCGTTGTGGAAAACAATGAATTCCAAATTAAATGGGAGATCCTGCGCGGTCAGCCGGATCGGAAATTCCTGCTTTACTTTCCTTACGGCGAACCGAAACCTTCCGACAACTGGCTGCTGGATATCCAGCTTGCCAACCGCATTTTTTATGACGACGAGATCGGCATGTGGCTTTCAGAATTGAAGCTGGATCCGGAGATGCGTTCGCTGTTGTCCCAGTATCAGGTTTTTTTCAAGAAATCGGAGTTTCGTGAAAAATTCAGCCGGCGCTGTGAGGGGGAGACGAAGATCAATCCGGAAGTTCTGCTGCGCCGCATGGCCGCTGTGTGTTTGGATTCACTTTATGAAAGTCGGGATGAGCTGGCGATCATAATGCTGAAAGATTATGCCAACGGGACTGCAGCCGGTGTAAAGAGGCTGGAAAAAGCCGATCTCTTAAGCCCGTTCCTGAATTATCTCGGTGAGGCTTTCCGTCTGGATGATCCGAAAAATCTTGACGATTTTGCGACAGGATTGTTCTGGGAGGAATATTTGTATCAGAGCGGAGGGAAAAACCATCCAAACCAGAATGTGCATTTGCTCCTTGATCGTTGGAAAAAGGATTCCGAACAGCGGACGAATTTCCGTAAAGCGTCACGAAAGGCGGCAAAAGAGCTGGAAATACGGGATAAACTGGCCCTTTTGCCGAAGGAAACGCTCGCGAAGATCGATATCTTCGAAGATGCTGAAGCTATGTGGCTGCAATCGCTGTTCGCGGACATTTCTGCCGAAAGAGTTGATCCGACTTCCATCGAACCGCGGGATGGCGGCCCATGGGGTGATATATATGCACCCGCCAGGACAGCAGCACATGCTGCGGCAGAATTTTATGATGGTCTTCTCAATGCGGATTTGAATTTTTATGATTATGAAACCGGATTTCGCCGTTATGCTACAAAATGGTATCATGTCGATAGCGCATTCCGCAGGTTTATTACTGCATCCGGCCGCGGAGATGATCTTCCGGATGATGTGAAAGAATCTCTGGACGGGATTAAGGGAAAGATCACCAAAGCATATCAGAACCGCTGGCTTTCGCAGCTTTGCGATGCCTGGCAGAAGGTATTGGATACCGATTTCGGGCGATCCTGTCAGGCGTTTCCACTCCAGAGCGGGTTCTTCCAGGACCTGCTGACGAAAAACAGTGTCATGGGTACCATGAAACAAAAAACTGCCGTTATCATCTCCGATGGACTGCGTTATGAAGCAGCTGCGGAACTGTACAACCGGATCAATAAGGATATGGAAGGCTTCCAGGCTTCGATCAATGCAATTCGCGGCGTGGTGCCGTCATTCACGCAGCTCGGAATGGCTGCCCTTTTGCCGCACAAAACATTTGAACTTTTCCGGGACGGTTCCGCAAAGGTTGATGGAAAGTCAATTTCCGGAATTCCCAGCCGGGATACAATTTTACAGGAACAGGTCGCGGATTCCCGTGCACTGCGGGTTGATGATTTCCTTCAGATGAATTCTGATGAAAAGAAAAAGACATGCTCCGGCTTAAAGTGCCTGATGCTTTATCATAACAAAATTGATTATGAAGGCGAAGGAACTGTCAGTGAAGCAAAAACCTTTGAAGCGGTCGATGATGCTCTGGATGAACTCGCGAAACTGATCAAAGCGTGTAAGAATCTGAATTTCCTGAAGATCTATATCACGGCTGACCATGGTTTCCTCTATAACCATGACAAGGTGAACGATACACAGTTCCCGGTCAATGATCCGCCGAAAGCGAAAGCGGATAAGACTGAAGCCCGTTTTATGCTGGGCGATGATCTGGATGATCAACCAGCGCTGATGCGCGTTCCCTGCGAAGATTTCGGTTATACCTGTGAAACGAATGCCTATGTGGTGCGCGGAGACCTGCGTCTGCATACCCATGGAGGAAAACGCTATGTCCATGGCGGGGCGATGCTCCAGGAAACGGTGATCCCGCTGCTGACTGTCAATGTACAGAAGAAAGCCGATGTGAAAAAGGTCCAGATCACTGTGGTCGAATCCGGCTCCCATATAATCACAACGGGTGTTAAATCGATTCGTTTCTTCCAGCTGGAACCTGTATCCGATGAGGTGATGCCTCGTGTGGTAACAGCAGGCTTTTATGATGCTGATGGCAATGCAGTCAGCGATATCCATGAACTGCGGTTTGATATGGAAGAGAATGAACCGCGCCTGCGCGAGATAACACAGCCTTTCACCTTCAGCGGTTCCAGCCAGGGACAGGTTACGTTGCGCTTTACGGAAAAGGTTGGTGCACAGACGATCCCAACCGATATGGGCACATATACACTCCGCCGGATGGTGGAAACAGATTTTTAGTTGGTTTTTTTGCAGTTTTTAGGCCCTCATTGTTCATCTCGTAAAAATAGGGGAATGTTATGAAAGACTATAAAAATAAGAAAAATCATGACTTTCAAAATAAAAGGAAGAGCCTTCCAATCAATTCAAAAGAAATTCAGATTCGGAATAAAAAAATAAAGGATGAACATGCAATAACCAAAGAGGAATTGGAAGAACAAGATTATAAAAGAATACCGGAAGATGCTCTATCTGTTATAAGTCCGATTATCGAACAAGTACCTGGTTTTCTTGCTGAACAGTCAATTCAGCATGCTGCTGCAAAATCATTTAATAACGCTGTGCAAGGATCATTTCGATGTGTTTTAGATCCCGGTTTGCATCTTGCTGAACGAAAGGGACAGTCTAATGTATTTCTGGGTACCGGTCTGGATAATACAACAAATAAGATCACTGCACAAGCCAGTTGGCTCAAAAATGAATCTGTATTAGAGATTCCTGTTTCCCCTCAGATCATTTCCGGTATTTTTAACACGTTATCTATCGTCACCGGACAATATTTCATGTCTCAAATAAATAAAAAGCTTTCAAATAATGATCGTAGATTGAATAACCTTGAACAAAGGATGGATAATAAAGAAATAAGTGGGTTATTAGAAGATTATCATAATCTCCAGGATATTTCAAATCGGTTGGTTTTTATAGAACAATCACCCGACAGAATTATCTCTGAGAGAAATACAATTTCCGATATTGTTCGAAATGCAGGAAGTAGTTTACTTTATTTTCATAAACAAATTGTGAGTGCAGTTGAATCATTAGATACTTCTGATAATAAAACAGTATTCGATGAGAAACTTCAAAAATTGCATTTTTTTCAATCCTGCAGTATTCTTTCGGAAAGAGTGTACTTATATGGCCGGATATTGTATGTGTCATTGAATAATGTCTATAACCCAAATGAAATTGAGATAATATTGAAAGATTTTGATAATCGGATTACGGAAAATTATAAATATATGCTTTATGCTCGCAAAAAAGAGAAAGAAACAATTAACCAAATAAAAAGCCTGAAACGCATGAGTTTTCGGGAAAAATATGAAATAATGGACGAACTGAATAATAAGGGCCTGCCTCTAAATACACCAATAATTCCTCCTAAAATAAAACTATATTGGAATAAGTGTTTTGAATTCAATAATTCAATATCCGCTATTTCAAATGAAGATAGAATCATGGTAGATGATTTTCAGCAATCTGTTTTATCAATGAATGACAGAACGGAATTATTGTATTTAGATGGAGAATGGTTTTACAAACGAATTGAATTGCCGAGTGAAAAAAAAGACGAAACTGATAAGAAAAACTCTTAATAACACGTTGATTGTGGTAATCAAAAGTTAGTAATTATGAGGTAGTAATTATGAACGACGCAGACAGAAAAGTGAATAGGATATTTGCCGGACTGGTTGTCCGGAAAGATCTGGCAAAAGAAATCCGCGGAAATCTGGCAGTACCGAATTATGTGCTGGAATATCTCCTCGGACAGTATTGCGCTACTGCAGAAGAGGATGACATCAAAGCCGGCGTGGAACAGGTTAAGGAGATCCTTCGGCAGCATTTTGTCCGCCGTGAAGAATCCGAACTTGTCAAATCGAAGATCCGGGAGAGCGGCAGCCATAAAGTCATCGATAAAGTCCAGATCTCTCTGAACACGCGCCGGGATGTTTATGAGGCGGATTTTGCCAATCTCGGTATCAAAGGTGTTCCGGTAGATGCTGATACCGTCAAGCGATATCCGAAGCTGTTGGTCAACGGGGTATGGTGTATCGTTACGCTTTCCTATTACCACAGTGAGGATACTGCTTTCTCGCCCTGGCAGTTGGAATCCCTGAAGCCGATCCAGCAGGCACGTTTCGATGAACAGATCTATCTGGAAGGAAGGAATGCCTTCACAACAGAAGAATGGAAGGATCTGCTGATCCGCACGATCGGTTTTGAACCGGATATGCTGGATGAACGGAAAAAGATGCTGATCCTTACCCGGCTGATCCCGTTCTGTGAACGGAATTACAACCTGATCGAACTGGGGCCGAAGGGAACTGGCAAAAGCCACATCTATTCTGACTTTTCTCCTCATGGGATCCTGCTTTCCGGCAGCGAAGTCTCCGTACCGAAGCTTTTTGTCAATAATTCAACCGGACGGATAGGTCTGGTCGGTTTCTGGGACTGTGTCGCTTTTGATGAATTTGCCGGCAAGGTCAAATCCCCTCAGAAGGAACTTGTCGATATTATGAAAAACTATATGGCGAACAAATCCTTCTCTCGTGGAATCGATACGCTGTATGGAGAGGCATCATTTGCCTTTGAAGGAAATACCAGCCATAACGTACCTTATCTGCTGCGCCATGCTGACCTGTTTGATGATCTGCCGGCGGCATACCATGATTCTGCATTTCTGGATCGCTTGCACAGTTATAACCCGGGCTGGGAAGCTGATATCATCCGCGGTGAATTGTTTACGGAAGGCTATGGTTTCATTATCGATTACCTCGCCGAAGCACTGCGTAACCTGCGCGGTCTGGATTACAGCAATGCGTTTGAGCCGTACTTCAAGATTTCATCAAGTCTGTCGACCCGTGATAAGGACGGTGTCCGTAAGACCTTCTCCGGCCTGATGAAGATCCTTTATCCGGACGGAAAGGCGTCTAAGGAAGAAATGCGCCCCCTGCTGGAGCAGGCGCTGGAAGGGCGGAAACGCGTCAAGGACCAGCTGCTCCGGATCGATCCGACTTTTGAAAAGGTCTCCTTCAGCTATACGGATCTTGAAGACGGCTCCGTTCACGAGATCCGGACGCTGGAGCAGATGCAGTACCCGCAGTATTATGAGCAGATCGCTGTTGATGAACCCCAGCCACAGCTCCCCGGGACCGGAGATGATCCGCAGCCGGTTCCGCAGCCCGGTCAGCCGGCTGCGGATCCCGGACCGCAGTCTGCCGCGGAGCCCGTCAGCCAATATCCGTATGCCTCCGGAACGCGGATCGATTTTGAGGATTTCCAGATCGGCTTCAGCTTCGAAAAATATTTAGGCCCCTATTTAGACGGAGCCAAAGATATTCAGATCGTCGATCCGTATATCCGTCAGCTGCACCAGTTCAAAAATCTGGTGGAGCTGCTGCAGTGTGTGATCAGGCGAAAAGATCCATCTGAAGAAGTCTGTGTTACGCTGATAACGGGAAGAGAAGCCGACTGGACCTATGAGCAGAGACAGAAGGAAAATCTGGAAGAAATGTATAAGATCTGTGAAGCAGAGGGCATTAACTTCGACTATAAGTTTGATGACAGCATTCACGGACGGGAAATTGAAACGGATACCGGCTGGAAAATTACGCTTGACCGCGGCCTGGATGTTTTTCAGAATCCCGGAGGCAAACTGAATGAGGTGTTCTCCTTTGCGACCGGAATGCAGGAACTTCGTCCACTGAAGAAGTTTTACATCATTTACACAAGGGTCCAAAACTGAGGCCGGTGAGGGGATTTATGAAGATCGGAAATACGCTTATCAAAACCGAACTGGATGATATAACGAAAATCGGTTCTGTCGTGGCGATCGTCAATGCTGCGAACCGGTCGCTGCTTGGCGGCGGCGGGGTCGACGGAGCGATCCACCGGGCCGCGGGGCCGGGGCTGCTGGCAGAATGCCGCACCCTTCACGGCTGCGAGACCGGAGAGGTGAAGATCACCGGCGCTTACGATCTGCCCTGTGAATATGTGATCCACACCGTCGGGCCGGTATGGCAGGGCGGGGACCACCATGAGGCAAAGCTGCTTTCCGACTGTTACCGGAATTCCCTGCAGCTGGCAATGGCAAAGGGGATCCGCAGCATTGCCTTTCCATCCATATCGACCGGCATCTATTCATACCCGATCGAAGGGGCGGCAAATGTAGCTGTGCGGACCGTCACTGAATTCGTCAGGGCTCATCCCGGTGCAATGGATGTGATCGAATGGGTTTTTCTCAGTGAATCGGCGAAATCTTATTATGATGCCGCACTGGCAGCCTGTGATGTCCCGAATCCTGTTATGGAATGCGGGGAGGAGAGACGGGGAAATTTGATCGGTTTCTTTCATGAAAACGAAGAATACGGCTGCTTCAGCAACTGGTACCCTGCGGCGTTTGATTATGCCGGGGTCCATTATGCCAATTCCGAACAGTTCATGATGGCTCAGAAAGTCATGATGTTCGGACAGTATGAACTGGGCCGGAAAATCCTGAAAACGAATGATCCTGCGGTGTGCAAAAAGCTCGGTTCGACAAAATTCCCGGAGTTCGATGCGGATATCTGGGAAAGGACCTGCCGCACGGTGGTCAAGCGCGGTGTTATGGCAAAATTCCGGCAGAATCCCGAGATCCGCGACATCCTGCTGGGGACCGGCAATGCGCTCCTTGCGGAGTGTTCCCCGTATGATAATAAATGGGGAATCGGCATCGATATCAAAGATCCCGCCCGGTTTGAGGTCAGATCGTGGCAGGGGAAAAATTATCTGGGCCTGGTCCTGATGGAAGTCCGCGAAGATCTGCGGACCGAGAGTGTTTTGCGCGGAGAGGGTCCTGCTTATATCGATTACCGGGATTCGGAAG
>CADBKS010000027.1 GCA_902795255.1 uncultured Chloroflexota bacterium | reverse complement strand
CGACCGGGCCGCGCCCTGCGAAGCAATCCCTTCCGATAGCCATGTGCACAGCAAAGCGTTCACAGACATGCGCTTACAAGCGCACGCGGGTACCAGCGCTTTACAGGCGCAGAGCAAACCACCGGCTCAGCCGGTGGTCCTGATTAAGAGGTCCCTGCCGCATAAGGCGGGCGTGTCTCATTATGAGCTGTAAGTAAAAAACAAAACGGTCCACTTGGACAGAGGGTATACGGGGGTGCCGGGGGCAACGGGCGGCTTTAGCCGGCCCGTGCCCCCGGCTGAAAAAAACAGGCGCGGACGCAGTCCGCACTTTACGGAACAGGTCCGGCTTACGCAAACACATGAGCAACCGGGCCGCGCCATGCGAAGCACTCACTTTTGATTGCCATGTGCATATCAAAGAAAGCTCATATAGGGGAACCTGCAAAAGCCGCGGGACAGCAGCGGAATTTTTGTTGGTAAGAGCACTTTTTCCACTCGGCGATCGCTTCAGCTGCTGTTTTTCATAATTTTCAGCGGGCTTTTTTCCCGCATCGGAAAGTGTTATATAATTTATATGTAAAAAAATGCGGGCGGAGCCCGCGCTGCAATAAGGAGAATAAAATATGCGTAAACCCATGGTCGCCGGCAACTGGAAAATGAACAAAACTGTTGCTGAAGGCGTTAAATTAGTTGAAGAACTTGTTCCGATGATCAAGGACATCACAGCTGTTGACCGCGTCGTCTGCCCGCCGTTCACCGCCCTGTACAGTGTTTCCGAGACCCTGAAGGGTTCCGGGATCGGCTGCGGTGCCCAGGACCTTTTCTGGGAAGAAAAAGGCGCCTACACCGGTGAAGTTGCCCCGAACATGGTTGCTGAACTCGGTGAATACGTCATCATCGGCCACAGCGAACGCCGCACTTATTTCGGCGAGACCAATGAATCCGTCAACAAAAAGACACTCGCTGCCCTGAAGATCGGCCTGACCCCGATCGTCTGCGTCGGTGAGACCCTGGAAGAAAACCGTGGCGGGAAGACCGAAGAAATCGTCTCCGGCCAGATCCTGGAAGGCCTCAAGGGCCTGAACGCTGAAGAAGCGAACAAGATCATCGTTGCCTACGAACCGGTCTGGGCGATCGGTACCGGCCTGGCCGCCACTGGCCCGGATGCCAACAAAGTCATCGCCGACTACATCCGCAAACCGTATGCTTCCATGTACGGTGAAGAAGCCGCCCAGGCGATCCGTGTCCTCTACGGCGGATCCGTGAAGGGCAACAACGCTGCCGAATTCTTCGGCCAGCCCGACATCGACGGTGCCCTGGTCGGCGGCGCCAGCCTCAAAGCCCCGGATTTCACCGACATCGTCAAAGCCGCCGCGAACTAACCCGGCTGATCCAGAGAGTAAAAACAGCTCCGTCATTTTTCGGCGGAGCTGTTTTCATTTTCAACAGGTGCCGGACTTTATGTTATGAGGGGGCCGCCCGGTTAGTTCCTTCTCTCGTTTTTGTAATTCAGCAAACAGGCGGTGTGTTCTGTTTTTCCGCTGTTGAGAAGTCTATCTGTCTGCTCTGCAATCCCGAATTCAATTGCATAACACCGACATCATAGTGTTCTTCTCCGGGTTATTTGCTGATTCACATTTATCTGTACCGATTTATTCCCGATTGTTTATGGCGAGCCAGATGAAAAACATGATGGCGGCGAAGACTGCTGCCAGGATGATGCTGTGGAAATACTGGCTGCCGATCCGCCATCCGCTGATAACCATGATAATGCCGAGTATCGTCTGAATGATCCAGTACATAAAAATTTCTCCGACCGATAAAGTCCAAAAAACGGCATAGAATAATTCGTATGATTATATTATAATTAGAAAAATAATTAGAAAAATACAGTTTCGTCGACCCTTTTCAGAGACGATTGCATTTTCGACCGTCCCTGTTCCGTAGAGAGTTTTATGAGATACACACTGTTTGATCCAAGGTATAAATTCAAATACGGTTTTGACACCCGGACCGGTTTTTATTTCCGCACCGGGATTTTGGATGAAAACGGGAAAGATACCGGCGTTGATCCGTTCATGGCTTCATTCCCGCACCTGATCGAAGATAACCTGATCGCCCATGTTTCTGATCATTGCCGACCAGGATGTGCCAGCTGATTGCTGAGCCGGAAGAATAAAGCCGTATGATGGATGTGCAGAAGTGGATCGGAGAACAAACAAGCGTATGATCCGTTACGGATTTCAAAGTTTAGTTCATTTATTTAGGGAGAAGAAATGAGTAAAAAAAACGCTGAAGTCAATCAAAAAAACGTTGAAAGAGGGAGCCGGAAGAGGCGAGATCCACAGACGCCGTATGTGATCATATTTGTACTTTGCATACTATTTGTGATTATTCTGATCCCGCTGATTGGGTTCAGGCACCTTCCGGAGAGGAATCATATTCGTTCTACCGAAGCGCCGCAATTATCAATGAATGACTATGTTGCTACAGCGCAGGAGCAATCTGTTGAACAAACAGCTGTTGCAGCAACGGAAATTGCCGAATCTGTCAAACCGCTTATTCTGAATCAGGAAATTAAAATCGAAGATTTTGCGAGGCTTACATTTCAATACGTCAATTTCAGAACGAAAGTTGTTCCGCCATCTATCTCCGGTGCTTATAGTTATTATGAAGTAAAAAATCCGGGCAGTACATATTTTGAAATGATTTTTTCCGTTTACAATCAAAGCCCGCAGAATTTGAGAGTAACCGATGTTGTTGACGGCACCGCAATCTATGACAGCAAATACGAATATACTTGTTTTTCCGCAGCGGAAGAAGATAATGGTTCCGATCTCAGTTCATACGCCTCAATCTCTCCGCTGACAGAGACAAGAGTCCACGTATTATGCGAAGTACCTCTTGAAGTCCAGACGAGCGGTAAAAGCGTTCAGTTCAGAGCGAATATCAAGAATGAACCGGGATCGTATTTGTTTACCTATGATTCCAACAATGCTGAAGACTATAATCCGATGAAAGAATGGGAGAATTATCCGAAGCTCACACGAAACAGTCCCCTGAATATCAGTGATTACGGCAGACTGACGGTAACCGGAGCAAATTTCAGGGACAGAGTAGATCCGCCAAGTAAAGGAAATAAAACCTTTACGAGTTATTATGAGGTCGAAGATCCAAAAATGACTTATGCTCATTTGATCATGTCATTTTACAATTCAACCGGTAAAGGAAAAGATGCTGATAAAGTTGCCACGGTAAAAGTCATATATGACAATAACTATGAATATCGCTGCTTCTCCACAATCGAAGAAGATAACGGAACTGATTTTACTTATACAAATATCACAGATATAGATCCGCTTACGACAGGCGTTATTCATTATTTATGCACTGTGCCGGACGAAGTAGGATCATCCGGTAAACCGGTTGTTTTCGTAGTAAATTTTAACGGTACAAATTACTCTTATCAGGTTCGTTAGCTTCTTTCCCAAAAAGGTCCGGACGAACCCATACAGCCCGGTTCACGGACCTAAAAAGGGACTTACAAAATAAACGGGGAACGGATCAAAATGGCAGCGGGGTTTTCTTAATATGATGCACTGGCGCGCAGGGTTCTCGGGCTTGCGCGGAGTATGCTGCTGGTAAATATGCGCTTTATGGATTCAGCCATCAGCCGATTTGTGTTCACCCCGTATCCTCTCGTATCGATCGGAACGGACGCGCGGCGGCTTTTCTATTCGCTGCGGTATGTTCTGCAAAGCTATAAAGAGGAACAGAACCGGCCTTGCCGCCATCGGCCCGGATGCCAACAAAGTCATCGCCGACTACATCCGCAAACCGTATGCTTCCATGTACGGTGAAGACGCCGCCCAGGCGATCCGCGTCCTCTACGGCGGATCCGTGAAGGGCAACAACGCTGCCGAATTCTTCGGCCAGCCCGATATCGACGGTGCCCTGGTCGGTGGCGCCAGCCTCAAAGCCCCGGATTTCACCGACATCGTCAAAGCCGCCGCGAACTAACCCGGCTGATCCAGAGAATAATAAAGTCCCGGATTTCCGGAACTTTTTTATTTGATCTCGTCGATCAGGAGGGTGTTTCTTTCTCCGTCGTCGATGATCAGGGCGGTGAGGACGCTGGTGCTCATGGTGCCGTTCCGGTTGTAGTTGATCAGTTCGTATCTGACCTCCGCCGGGTTGACGTTTTCGGCCTGCAGGAAGGCCTGGGTCACTTCAAAGCGGCTGATATCGGTCATCAGGGCGCGGTAGTTTTCAATCGGGGTGCCGCTGCCGTTGTAACAGCAGTTCCGCTGCATATCTTCGGAAAGCATCCACCAGGCCTGGTCGTAGCTCCGTTCGTTCAGATAGGAATAATAGGTGATGATGAACTGCTGCGGGGTCGGGTATTTCCCGCTGGGCCAGGGGGTGTTGGTCGGCTGGCTGCCGGTGGAGATGTTGAGGATCAGCGATTCGCCGTAGGCTGCGGCTGTTGCGTTGAAGGCCAGGTAGTCCGAGACCCCGAAGAGCGGTGTCTCGGTCGGAGCCATGGCAGTCTCATTCGCGTCCATCGTTTCGGATATCTGCGTCCGGACGAGCGCGGCCTGCTGTGTCTGCAGCAGACGGTCCTCATGCTGCAGGGTCAGGCGGGAACCGGCTATGAAAGCCAGTACGAACAGAACGAAGGCGGCCAGAACATATAAGGTCCGTCTCCGGACCGGATGTGCGACGGCCTGTTTCCGGGTCTCTTCGATGGGGGAAAAGTAATAGCCGGCGATCGTTTCGGAACCGCCGTTGCTGGTGATCAGCGCTATAAAATCAGACCCCAACCGATGGGTCGTCCATACGGTTGGGGACAGTTTGATAATGGAAAAAATGTGAGAACTGCTTTCTCCGGGGTTCAGACGGAATTCTTTCGGCGTGACTTCGATCCAGCCGACCTGGATGTTGATCTGACCGACAAGGACGCGGTCCCCCTCGTTGGTGACGGTCAGAACAGCCTGGCCGCGGCTTTTGATTTCCGCGGCATTGTTGATCTCACCGAAATCGAGAACGGTAGGCTCGACCCTGAGCAGGGCCTGCGGAGCGTTCTGCAGTTCTATGGTTTCGCTCAAAAGCGTTTGCCTTTATCCCAAAACAGACTGGGCCAGGGCTACGGCGCCGCAGGCACCCGCACGGTCGCCGAGGGCCGGCGGTGTGATGTAGGTGTCGATGTGGTCGACCAGCCGGGAGGCCTGGACGTAGCCGTTCAGCAGACGGAGTGTTTCCTGGCGGATCTTCGGGAAGAGCTGCATCTGGTGCATGACGCCTCCGCCCAGCACGATCTTTTCGGGGGAAAGCATAAGGATCTGGGAAACACAGGCCTGGGCGAGATAGTTCGCGAAGACATCCCAGAAGGGGTGGTCTTCACCGAGCTGGTCGCCGGGTTTTCCGAAGCGGTCCAAAATCGAAGGCCCGCAGCACAGCCCTTCCAGACAGTCCCCGTGGAAGGGGCAGTGGCCCTCATACGGATCTTTCGCGGGATCGCGGCGGATCAGCACGTGGCCGGCTTCCGGATGCAGCATCCCGTGGAGCGGTTCGCCGTTGATCACGACGCCGGCGCCCACGCCGGTGCCGATGGTGTAGTAGACCAGGGATTTCACATTGTCCGGGTTTCCCCAGCGGTATTCGGCCAAGGCCGCGCCGTTAACATCCGTGTCAAACGCGCAGGGCAGTCCGAGTTCTTTTTCCAGCGGCCCGATCAGGTCGGTATCTTTCCAGCCGGGTTTGGGTGTGCTGGTGATATAACCGTAGGTTGCGGATGCCTTGTTCAGGTCAATGGGGCCGAACGAAGCGACACCGATCGATTTAATGGCATACTTTTTCTTCTGTTCTTTGAAAAAGTCGATGGTCCTGCCGATGGTCTCAACAGGGTCGGTGGTCGGAAAACGAACCTCTTCGTAATAGTGATCGGGATCGGAAGCAACGGAACAGACGAATTTCGTCCCGCCGGCTTCCACAGCGCCATAATATTCCATAAAAAACCTCCTGACTGGTATGGCCGGTTTTCAGTTTGATATGCCGGCTTCTTCACAGTCATGAGATGCCGGCGGTATGTTCTGCTCATAATTATAGTTTACTTTGGCTCAAAGATTGCACAAATATATATGATATTTTTAATATAGTTCTAACACGCATAAAGTACAATGTGTTTGTAAACAAACATGCCCCGGAACGGGGATACAGGATGGAAACTTATGATGCGATTTGACAGATTTACGGAAAGTGCTCAGGAAGCCGCGCAGCGCGCGGTCGAGATCCTGCAGCGCTATGAACAAAACCAGATCGATACAGAGCACTTCCTGCTGGCTCTGCTTGAAAAACCCGAACCGCTTCTTGAGCAGATCCTTGATGAACTTGGGGTGCCGATCAAGACTTTATGCGAAAGACTGGATTATATTCTCCGGACGACAACGAAAGCAAATATTTACGGCGGGGGTGCGGGGCAGGTATTTATCACCCCGAATGTCCGCCGGATCATCGACCAGGCTTACGCGGAATCCAAACGCCTCGGGGAGGATCTGATCGGGACGGAACACCTGTTCCTCGCGATCCTCAACGAGAAAGGGACGGCTGTTGCCTCTCTGATGACTGAATACGGGATCATCCGGGTCAAGGTTCTTGAGATCATCATGAAGAGCAAGAACGGCGGAGGCTCCTTTAAAACCTCCGGAAAAGGGAAGGCGAAGGACTCCGTCAGCCGGAAAAACCTGGACCGTTTTTCGCGGGACCTGACCCAGATGGCGCGGGACGGCAAACTGGACCCCGTGATCGGACGCGACAGCGAGATCATGCGGATGATGCAGGTCCTGTGCCGCCGCACCAAAAACAATCCGGTGCTGATCGGTGAGGCCGGCGTCGGGAAGACCGCGATCGTGGAGGGGCTTGCCCAGCGGATCGCATCCAACGATGTGCCGGAGATCCTGAGCGGAAAATCCGTCCTTTCACTGGACATGGGATCGATGGTCGCCGGCTCCAAATTCCGCGGGGAGTTCGAGGAACGCATGAAGGCGGTGATCGACGAGGTCCGGAAAGCGGAGGGATCGATCATCCTTTTCATTGATGAGCTCCATACCGTGATCGGCGCGGGTTCTTCCCAGGGTGCGATCGACGCTTCGAATATGCTCAAACCGGCCCTGGCCCGCGGTGAACTGCAGTGCATCGGTGCCACCACGCTGGATGAATATCACAAATATATTGAAAAAGATGCCGCGCTCGAACGCCGTTTCGCTTCGGTCTACGTAGAGGAACCTTCCGAAGAGGTGACGGTACAGATGCTCAAAGGGCTCCGCGACCGCTATGAACAGCACCATAAGATCATCTTCAGCGATGACGCGTTGGAAGCGGCGGTCCGGCTTTCCAACCGCTATGTGACCGACCGGAAACTGCCGGATAAGGCGATCGATCTGATGGATGAAGCGGCGGCCAGCCTGCGCGTCAAGCTCTTCTCGCTGCCGCCGGAACTGAAGGAAATGAAAACCAAACTGGACCGCATGATGGAGGAAGAGGAAAACGCCGGGAATGACCGCAACTACGAAAAAGCCGCGGAGCTGAAGGCGGAACGTCTGCGCGCCCAGGAGCTTTATGACACCAAAAAGAATGAGTGGGAAGTCTCCCAGAAACTGGATGAGGTCGTGGACGTTGATGATATCGCCCAGATCGTCGGACAGTGGACCGGGATCCCGGTCAATCAGATGCTCCAGAACGAGGCCGAACGGCTGGTCCATATGGAAGAGGAACTGCACAAGCGCATTATCGGCCAGGACGAGGCGATCCACGCGATTTCCGACGCGATCCGCCGCTCCCGCACAGGGCTGAAAGATCCGAAGCGCCCGATCGGTTCGTTTATCTTTATCGGCCCGTCCGGCGTCGGTAAGACGGAACTGGCGAAAGCCCTGGCTGAATTCCTGTTTGATGACGAGGATGCGCTGATCCGTCTGGATATGAGCGAATACCGTGAGCAGCATACGGTCTCCCGGCTGTTCGGGGCGCCTCCGGGATATGTCGGATACGAAGAAGGCGGTCAGCTGACTGAAGCCGTGCGGCGCCGCCCGTACCGGGTCGTCCTGTTCGATGAGATCGAAAAGGCCCACCCCGAAGTCTGGAACTCCCTGCTTCAGATCCTGGATGACGGCCGGCTGACGGACGGCCAGGGAGAGCTGGTGGACTTCCGGAACACGGTCCTGATCATGACCAGCAACCTCGGAACGGAATATATTTCCAAGAGCGGGTCGCTGGGGTTCCTGAACACCGGCGGCGACAACGATGACCGCGACGCGAAGATGAAGATCGACAAAGCGCTGAAGTCGACCTTCCGCCCCGAGTTCATCAACCGGATCGATGAGATCATCATGTTCACCAAGCTTTCCGTTCCGGAAATGGAACAGATCGTTGACCTTCAGATGAACGAACTGAAGGATCGCATGCTTGAAAACGGTGTGACGCTGGAGCTGGATGCCGGTGCGAGAGAATGGCTCGCTTCGATCGGGTATGATCCCGCGTTCGGGGCGCGTCCGCTCCGCAGGGCGCTGCAGAAATATATCGAAAGTCCGCTGTCCAACCTCTGGCTGGGCGGGCAGGTCAGTTCCGGCGATACGGTCCTGCTGTCCCATCAGCCGGATGCCGAGGAACTGACGCTGGATATCCGGAAACCGCTTCCCGCGGCTGCCGAAGAACCGGCAGAACTGCCCGGAGCGCCGGAACAGAGATCGGAAAATGCCGGAACCGGCACTGCGGAAAATGACTGACTGAGCAAAGATGAAAGTATCGGATCGGATCGCGGACCTGCGGAAATATTTCCCGTTCAGCAGCAATGAGACGGTATTCCGTACCAAAGCGCTGAGTCTGGGAAAATGTGTTAAGTATGAAACGGGGGAGCCTGTGCTGTTTGGCGGCTCCCCCGCTAAACATTGCGGTCTGATCCTGGACGGCCAGGCAGTGGCTTTTAAGACCGACAGCAGCGGACGCCGTTATCAGCTTTGTCTGGAAGAGGGCTGTTTTGTCGGGTTGGAGACGGTGGAAGAAGACAGCGTTTATACCGCAAAAGTCGCCGCGCTGACGGATCTGGAGATCCTGTTCTGGAACGCGGACGGGCTGGCGCAGCTGTTTGAGATGTCCCCCGATTTTGAAAAAGCGATGCGGATGCTGAATGACGGCCGGACCTATCAGGAACAGTGGCTGGTGCCGGAGGCCGATATTACGGATCCGGTGCTTGGTTCCGTCCGTGCGCACTGGCTGTCGGTCGCGGCTCCCGCACTGGTGATGCTCCCCTTCCTGCTGATCGGACTGGGGGTCTGCGGCCTGCTGATCCGGCATTATCTCGCGGCATGGCTGCTGGTTTTCCTGCTGCTCGGTGCCGCGGGAAGCGTTCTTTACCGGTCGATCACCGCCCGGGCAAATGAGCGGCTGATCATTACTTCCCGGAATCTCATCCATATCCCCCGGAACAGTGAAGCCGATATGCGGGTCATCCGCCTTTCGGGGCTTCAGTCCGTTTCCGTCCGGCAGAACTTTTTGGAACGGGCGCTGAATATGGGAAGGCTCGTTACGGCTGACGAGAAGGAACAGTTCGTTTCACCGCTGATCGGCTGCCCGCAGCAGATCGCGGAACTGGTCCACGATCATGCCGTGCGGAGAGCTGCCGGAAGGCCGATCCCCCTGAACGAAAAACCGTCGGGAGCCGGCCGGAATGCCGTTCCCGACCCGCAGAACCCCGCGGCTGCGGATACGGCCGCTTCGGAGCCGGAAGCGATCCCGGGATCCGATGTGCTGCCGCCGTTCCACAGGGTGGAGTTCCGTCCGCACTGGGGGATGCTGGCGAAGCTGCTGTTCATGCCGCTGCTGATCGTTTTCACGGCGGTTTACGCGATGTATTATTTCCGTTTCAGCGCTCATGTGTTTACGATCCGCAGGATCCTCCTAGCCGTGGCACTGGCTGCGGCTGTGTGTGCTGTTTATCAGTTTTTTGTCTGGCGCAATCACCGGTTTGTTATCGAGGAAGACTGCGTGAAAGATTACAGCAGGCGCCCCTTTTCCAAGGAAGATCTCAATATGGTGATGAACCATAAGATCGAGAGTGTCCGTTTTGAAAAACAGGGCTTCTTCCAGGTCCTTCTGAATTACGGTACGGTCTATATTCTTGCCGGAGAAGGCGAGCTTTCATTCAATTATGTTGGGAACCCGCAGCGGATCCAGCAGTTGATCATGGATACCTGCGCCCGTTACGATCAGAAACTGCGGATGGAAGAGGAAGCGCGGAGGCGTGCTTATATCAGCAGCCTTGTCAGCGAGATTCATCGGGAAACCAACCCGTCCGGCGGGCAGATCTGACCTTTCGTCTTTCCGTTTTTGTTTTGTCCCTTTTTGTGAAAATCGGTTTGACAAGAACGGTTATTTCCTTTAAAATAGTAAAGCTTGATTTATGCGACCAAGCGGTAGTTTAATGCCGTATATAGCAGAATTTATATTCAGCAGAAGGAATAGTAATGAAAGAGTATTCAACCGAATCCATTCGAAACGTAGCGCTTGTATCTCACAGCAGCGCCGGTAAGACCATGATGGCAGAAACTTTTCTCCATTATACGGGAGCCATTACCCGTCTGGGTAAGATCGAAGACGGTACTACCGTTTCCGACTTCGATGACGAAGAAAAGCGTCGAACGATTTCCCTTTACAGCTCCGTCATTCCCGTCGAATACAAGGATACCAAGATCAATGTTCTGGATACCCCTGGCTACAACGATTTCGTCGGTGAAGTGATCTCTGCCCTGAGTGTTGCGGACGGCGCTGTCGTTTTGGTTGACTCGGTTTCCGGCCGTGAAGTCGGTACTGAAATCACCTGGAAATACCTCGAAAAATTCAACCTGCCCCGTATCGTTGTCATCAACAAGATGAACCGCGAAAATTCGGATTTCAAAAAGGCGATGAATTCCCTCCAGGATTACACCGACAAGCGCCTGATCCAGGTCCAGATCCCCTGGGGTGAAAAGCTGGATTTCAAGGGCGTTATCGATATCCTCACGATGAAAGCCTACGCCGGCAGCGATAAGAACGGTGTAGAGATCCCTGCCGAATACAAAGACGAAGCAGATGAACTTCGCGCCGCGCTGACCGAAGCTGCCGCCGAAAGCGATGAAGAACTGATGGAAAAGTTCTTCGAGACCATGGAACTCTCCGATGAAGAGATCGTCCGCGGTTTCAGCAAAGCCGTGAAGGACTGCTCCTTCGTCCCGGTTTTCTGCGCTGCCCCGACTGCCGAGATCGGTGTAACTCCTGTTCTCGATGCGCTCGTCAACCTTCTGCCGAACCCTGCCGAAGCTGCCCCGAAGACTGCTCTCGACAAGAATGATGAACCTGTTGAACTCGTCTGCGCAGATGACAAGCCGCTGGCAGCTTATGTGTGGAAGACCACTGCTGACCCGTTTGTCGGCAAACAGACCTTCATCCGTGTTTATTCCGGTGTGATGAATTCCGATTCCCGCATCTGGAACAGCACCCGCGAAGTTGAAGAACGCTACGGCAACCTCTATGTTCCGTGTGGTAAGGATAACACCGGCGTAAAGACGATCCATGCCGGCGATATCTGCTGCGTCGCAAAACTGAGTGAGACCATTACCGGCGACTCTTTCTCCGACAAAGCCAACCCGGTCCGGATCCAGAAACCTGAATTTCCGGGCTCCCTTTACAGTGTGGCGATCTTCCCGAAGACCCAGGCTGACTCCACGAAGATCAGCCCGACCCTGACCCGCCTGTGCGAAGAAGATATGACCCTGTCCTGGCACAATGATCAGGATACCAACCAGACGATCCTCCAGGGTATGGGTGACCAGCATATTGATGTTGCCATCCGCCGTGCCGAAACCAAGTTCCAGGTCAATCTGCTCACGGAAGTCCCGCGTGTTCCTTACAAGGAAACCATCACCAAGAAGGCTGAAGCCATGTACCGCCATAAGAAGCAGACCGGTGGTTCCGGTCAGTTCGGTGAAGTCTGGCTCCGTGTCTTCCCGAATCCGGACACGGATTTCGAGATCAAGAACGATATCTTCGGCGGTGCCATCAGCGCTTCCTACATTCCGGCGATCGAAAAGGGTATCCGCAACGTCATGCGCGAAGGTATCCTTGCCGGGTTCCCGGTGCACGGTGTGACGGTTTCCGTCTATGACGGTAAGGAACATCCGGTCGACTCCAAACCGATCGCGTTTGAAACCGCAGGCCGTGAAGCCTTCAAGCTCGCGTTCAAGGATGCCGGCCCGGTCCTGGAAGAGCCGATCATGAACGTCCGCATCGTTGTCCCTGAAGAAAACATGGGTGATGTGATCGGTGACCTGAATACCCGCCGCGCCCGCGTGATGGGTATGGAAACCGAAAAGGGTGAATCCACCGTCTCCGCGACTGTACCGCTTGCCGAAATGCAGCGCTACACCACCACGCTCCGCTCCATGACCGGCGGCCGCGGTTACTTCGAGATGGAATTCGCCAACTATGAAAATGTCCCGCCGCACATTACGCAGGACGTCATCGCTCAGCACGAAAAAGACAAGGCTGCTGACGCCAACAAATAATCGTTCAAGTCAACGGAATGAACAGGTGGCCTCCGGGTCACCTGTTTTTTATCCGGAATTCGTTCCCTACAGGCTTTATTCACATTCCTGCTTCAGATCCCCTCATGTTCCCGTATAAGATCCGACCCGTCCGTCCCGAAGAAGATGCCGCAGATATCGCGCTGCTGGTGAAAGATTCGTTCCGTCCCTGGCTGGACCGGGAGAATATGGACTATCTGTCGCAGCTTCACCGGGAGGGCGTTTCCGCCCTTCAGCATCCGTTTTTGAGCAGTCTGATCTCGTTTCCTTACAGGCTGGACGGTGTCGTATGCCGGAACGGCAGCGGTGCGCTGCTCGGGCTGATCAACACTTACTTCTTCCATCTGAATGGCAGACGCCGCTGCCTGATCGCGAATGTCTGTGTGCGGGAAGCTTACCGGCGTGAAGGGATCGCTTCCCGGATGCTTGAAGCAGTTGAGAAAGAACTGACCGCAGAAGGGATCCGGGATATTTTCCTGCAGGCAAGGCTGTCTGCGCCCGAAACAGTCGCTTTCTACCGGCGCAGGGGTTTTCGTGTGACGGATTACCGGGAGACCCGGGTCAGTCCGGCCGGAGCTGTAAGAGGGGATGAAGGCCTTCCGTATCGTCTGAAACGCGTCCCCGCATCCGATCTGCCGCTGTTTCACCGTCTGATGGCAGACCGTTACCCGCAGACAGTTCTGTGGAACCTGAATTACAAGCCCGGCCTTTTCCAAACGGGACTGGTATCGGAGCTGATAAATTTTCTTGAATCGCCCGGCAATCGCTTCCGCCGTGCGGTAATGGCAGACGGCAGAACCGCTGCCTGGGCGGCCTGGCAGAAGTCCGGCGGGTTTGCGGATACGCTGTGGTTTGTTCCCGCTGAAGAATTGCCGGAACATTCATATGCCGGATTGCTCGGCTTCCTCAGAGACGCTCATGGCGGAAAACGGGCATTAAAAATCGATCTCCCAGCCGGCGGATCCGGCGGGGAAATGAAGGCTGCCGGGTTCAGTTATTACCAGACACTTGCGTGGATGTGGAAAAAATTATAGCTTTGATTTTGCCATCGCTTTGCGCACTTCGGCGGCTGCGGTTTCCCAGGTAAAGTTTTCCAGAATATAACCGCGGAGCGCGTTCCCCGCCTTTTCCCGCTCTTCCGGATGATCGATAAAAAACTGCAGTGTTTCGGCCAGCGCCGGAACGTTTCCGGCCGGGATGAGTTTACCGTACTTATCATCGGGAATGATCTCTTGCGTCCCGCCGCTTCCGGTGGCAGCGACAGCGCATCCGCAGTAACCAGCCTCCAGGACGCTTGTCGGTTTCCCTTCAATAAAGCGGGAAGGCAGACAGAAGATCTGGGTATCAGCCAGAAGGTGCGGGATCTCGCTGAAATCGATCCTGCCGGTAAAGTGGATATTTCCCCGGCCTTCCCATGGCCGGATGATCTCCATGTCACCGCCGCCTGCGGCCACGAGATGGAGATCATCGCCTTTCAGCAGGTCAAAGGCTTCGAGCAGATCCGTGATGCCCTTTTCTTTCATGATCCTGCCCGTAAAGGTGATCAGCAGCGCGTTTTCGGGGATCCCGTGAGCGGCACGCCAGGTTCCCGGATGGGCAAGGGCCTCCGTAAAGTCGCCGGGATTGATGCTGTTGGAGATCACTCCGGATCCTTTGATCCCATAGTGTTCCAGCCAGCGCAGTCCGGCATAGGATACCGCGTAATAGTCATGCGGGATGCGTTTTTCCGAGCGGGTAAGCGCCGCGTCATACAGGTGCCAGACGCGGTCAACGATGGGATCCGGCATGGTGATATCCCCCGCGCCGTGTTCGATCTGGATAAAGGGGATCCGGTGCTTATGCAGCAGACGGCAGGCATGCCAGCTGAGCAGGTAAAAACGGCACTGGACGATGGCAAAGTCCGGCGGTTCCTTTCGGATCTGCTCTTCAATGATCCGCAGTGCGGAAGGTTTGGGGACCGGGAAGCGGCCTTTCTGAAGCGGGAAGCAGGGCAGGAAAAACACACTGACTTCTCCCTCGCGGAGAAAGCCGGGCTGATTTTCCGTATTCATGCAAAAGACAGTCACCTGACTGTCTTTTGATAATTCTGCTGCAATGGACTGACTGAATTTTTCCACGCCGCCCAGGTGCGGCATATAAAGTGCGGAAAAAATGGCGATCCGGGGTTTTGACATGGGGATCAAAGGTGACGGATGACCATCACGACCTTACCCATGATGCGGACCTGTCTGGGATTGTCGATGTAGATCGGGTCCATGGTCGGATTCGCCGGCTGCAGACGGACCCTGTCCCCTTCGTTATAGAAGTATTTCAGGGTGGTTTCTTCGTTGTCGGAAAGCCAGACCGCTACCATATCCCCGTTCTGGGCCACGGAGGTCTGCCGGAAGATCACCTTATCGCCGTCATTGATCATGGCATCGATCATGGAGTCACCGGAGACTTCCAGTACAAACAGATCGTCGATGCTTTCGGTAGGTGAGAACATCTTTCTCGGAACTTCAACGTAGCTTTCCTCATCATAGTAGGCCAGGTCGGAACCCGGGACCGGGATCGGTGCGCTGGCTACGATCCGTCCCAGGATCGGGAACCGGATCACATCACGGCGTTTGTAGGAGATCGGTTTTGTTTTGTCTTCGGAATTGCGGTCGTAAGGACGGACAACACGCAGGCTCCTGGAAACGTGTTCGTCCCGTTCCAGATACCCCATCTCGATCAGCTGGCGGATGTAATAATCGACCAGGGAGGTCGAGGGGACGCCGATGTAGTCCCCGATTTCACGGATCGAAGGCGAGTACAGGTTCTCTTCCTGGTATTTTTCCAGAAATTCCATGATCTTTTCCTGACGTTCATTTGTATATTTGCCTTTTCTCGCCATGATCTCCTCCGTCGCTTGAGAAAATTTTCTAAGATGTTCTAATTAAATATAACAGAATCACGGCGCTTCGTCAAGAGTAACGTGAGGAAATCAGGACGGAATATGCGGAAAATTCGGTGTTATACTGTAGTAGGTTCCCGCCGTATTATGCGGATAAGCTTTTACGGCCTATGGGGAACCTGGCGTTCATCGGGGCAGCCTGTGTCCCGGCGGGACAGGCTCAGTGACGGCAGCCGGAAAGTTCTCAATGAAAAAATGAAGGAAGGCAGATGGCAGGGATCGGATCACCCGGAATTAAACGGACAGCAGGACCTTCGAAGGGACGGATGGCTGTCCTTTTGCTGCTTCTGCTGCTGACAGGATCTTTTACGGAAGTTTATGCCGCGGAGCATCCGGTTGAAAGAGGGGAGACTGCGCTGCAGATCGCAATTGACCATGATCTGACGATGGACCAGCTTTCCCGGCTGAACCCGGACACCGATCTGGAGATGATGCGGGTCGGGGATGTGCTGATCGTTCCGGATGAAGGAATGTCTTTTGATGAATTTCTGGACTGGCTTTATTCGGAAGTGCTGCGGTTCACTGAGCCGGTATGCGGCACTGCTGCGGATCATCATGCGGTCTGTCTGTTTCATGCAGAAAATATTTCAGAAGCGCCCCTGTATGATGTTCAGATGCATATCCGGGTAAGGGCCGCGAACGGTTCCCGTGCGGAGGCCTCCGGGAGTATCCCGCTGATCCAGGTGATGCCGGGAGAAAGCCTCCCGGTCTTTATCGATGTCCCCGGAGCTTTTGACGAAATATCGGAGGCTTCCGTAAAATGTACGGGGCTTACCCGGTCCGGTGTGTTCAGCAGTTCCTTCCGTGTTCCGGACAGCATGTATAGCGTGGATACGGCCATGCTCCCCGGCCATATCGGCAGTACGGTCACACTGCGTTTTTCCGCGGAAGTACTGAACAGTTATGAAACGAAAAAGATCAATATCCTGGCTGCGTCTTATTCTGCGGAGGGAGCTTTGAACGGTATCCGGTCCATGTACAGCGATATTTATCCGGTCATTGAACTGACCGTCTATTCTTCCGGTTCAGATGTGGATTCTGTCAGTGTCTGGGTGGAGGCTTACTGATGCGTGTTCTTGTGACCGGTGCGACCGGTTTTATCGGAACCGCGCTCTGTGAAAGGCTCTGCCGTGCGGGCCATGAGGTGGCTGCTTTTCACAGGAAGACCAGCTATATCGGAAGGATCTCGAAGCTGCCGCTGACCCGGCTCACGGGCGACCTGACCGATGAGGGATCTGTTGAGCAGGCAGTTTCAACTTTCAGGCCGGAAGTGATCTATCATCTCGGGGCGCAGATGACAGCGGCTCCGACGGTCAGCAGGATCATGCAGGTCAATGTCCTGGGGACCCGTTATGTATTGCTTTCCGCGCTGAAAAACCGGACGGAAAGGGTGATCCTGATGAGTTCTGCCTGTACGCTCGGGATGCCCGAACTTTTTCATAAATATAATCAGCAGCCGGTGGTGATGAATGAGGCAAGGGTCAGAAATGCGGAGTTCCCTCTCTGGCCGTTTGCTGAATCCAAATATTTCGCGGAAATGGAAGCGCAGTCGGCTCTGACCGGCGGATTGGATGTCGTGATCGTCAACCCGTTTCTGGTCATCGGACCGGGGGACTGGTACCGCCGGAAAAGTTCGGTGCTCATACAGCTGAAGGAGCACCCGCCGGTCGTCGTGCCGAAAGGCGGGCTGAATGTGATCCCGATCGAAGATATGGTTTCCGGGCTTCTTAATGCCTGCCGCTATGGAAAGAGCGGAGAGCGTTATCTGTTATGCGGGAAAAACATGACCTTTCAGGAGTTTTTCGCGCTTTGCGGAGAAAAAGCCGGGTTCGCCGCCCCGCAGCTGCTGATGGATAATGACAGCCTCTCCCGGCTGCTCGTCCGTACCGGTATCGGAAATTCCCTTCGGATCGAATGCCTTGAGGAAAATATTTTCCGTTATACGAACCGTTATTTTTATTATGATCCGAAAAAGTCAAGAATCGGGCTCCACCTTTCTCCTGCGGAAAATATTGGCGATACAATAGAGAAGGCGTACCGTTGGTTTGAGGAAAATGTATGAAGAAATTGTCCATCTGTCTGGTTCCTGAAGCGAGATCCCTGGGAGGGCCGAAAACCTTCCAGCGGAACCTGATCGGCTGGGCTGAAATGACCGGTGCGGCGGAGATCCACTTTGACGCGGACTGCGCGGATATCGATGCGTTTCTGGTCATCGGCGGGCCGAGAAAATATCTCGGCCGTCTGCTTGAAGCCCGCCGGCGCGGGATCCCTGTGGTGCACAGACTGAATGGTATGAACTGGATCCACAAACGGCGGAAAACGGGTGCCCGGTACTTCCTTCATGCGGAGGCCGCGAATCTCGCGATCGCCTTTTACCGCCGGTTTGTCTGCAGCAGGATCGTTTATCAGAGCCCCTTCTGCGAGAAACGCTGGAACAGCGTTTACGGAAAAGTCCGGAAGCCTTCCGCGGTCATCTTCAACGGAACGGATATATCGCTCTTTACCCCGGGAGATACTGCCCCGGACCTGAACAGCCGCATTGATTTTATTCTGGCGGAAGGCAGCTTCCGCTACGGAATGGATTTCGGCCTGGACGTAGGGGCGGATCTGGCGCTGGCCCTTTCGGACCGCTTCGGAAGGCCCGTCCGCATGCATGTTGCAGGAAAGACGACCCCTGAATCCGAAGCCCGGATCAACCGCCGGATGGAGACTTCAGGAAAAAGCGCTGAAGCTGTTTTTGAAGGGGTGTGCAGCCGGGAACGGCTGATCGAACTGGAACGGAACGCTGCCTTTTTCTTCTCTTCCGAAATTCATGCAGCCTGTCCGAATGCAGTGATCGAAGCCATGGCCTGCGGTGTTCCCGTGATCGGGTTTGATACCGGCGCGCTGAAGGATGTCACAGGCGATGCGGGGATCATCGTGCCGTACGGAGCGGATCCGTGGAAACTGGAGCAGCCGGACGGAGTCCTCCTGGCTGATGCCGCGGAAACAGTGGTTCGGAACAATGCGGCTTTCCGCCTTAAAGCCCGATCCCGCGCGGAAGCAGAATTTTCGGTACAAAAAATGGCGGAATCTTATCTGAATTTCTGCCTGTCAAAGTGATGCTGATCCGGTTCCCTGAATGCAGGCGTTCCGGATAGATCGTACCGTGGTATGAGAAGCATCGTTTTGGGATTGCCATTCGCATATCACAGTGAGCTTTTCCTGCAGATAAACAAACAGCCGGCCGGGCAATTCCCGGCCGGCTGTTTGTTTATCTGTGGGAACTCCCCTTATTTGTGGTAGAGCCGGTTGATCTCATAGCGCGGCTCACAGGTGACGGAAATGCCGAGGCGTTTGAGCAGCTTCAGGTCTTCATCACTGATGATCACGGAGAAATGCGCTTCGCTGTCGCTGAGCCTGCTCAGCTGTTCTTTTGCGACCTGAGCCATCGGGTTGGTCAGCGCACAGATCGTCAGCGCCAGCAGCACCTCGTCGGTGTGCAGACGGGGATTCTTGTGGCGCAGATACCGGGTCTTCAGGTCGCAGATCGGTTTGAGCACATCCGTGGAGATCAGATCGAATTTATCATCGATGTTGCCCATGGTTTTGAGCGCGTTGAGCAGCAGTGATGCCGCGGCTCCCAGAATGTCGGATGTTTTCCCTGTCACGATATGACCGTCCGGCAGGTGCATGGCGCCGGCGGGTCCGTTGGTCGTTTCTGCCTTAAGCAGTGCGGCGGAGATCTCCGGCCGGATCTCGGGCGTGATCCCGGCCTGCTTCATCAGCAGGTCCAGTTTCCGGACGACTTCATCGCTGCTTTTCCCCTGAAGCCTTTCGGCACAGGCGATGTAATAACGGCGCAGGATCTCCTTGTAAGAGGCTTCGCGGCATACTTCATCATCCACGATGCAGGATCCGATCATATTGACACCCATATCTGTCGGAGATTTATAGGGCGATTTTCCCTGGATCTGTTCGAAGATCGTATTCAGGACCTGGAAGATCTCTACATCGCGGTTGTAGTTCACCGCGAGTTTCCCATAAGCTTCCAGATGGTATGGGTCGATCATATTTACATCATTGAGGTCGGCAGTCGCTGCTTCATATGCCAGGTTGACCGGGTGTTTCAGCGGAAGGCTCCATACCGGGAAGGTCTCAAATTTTGCATATCCGGCTCTCACGCCGCGCTTGTTTTCATGATAAAGCTGTGAAAGACAGGTCGCCATCTTTCCGGAACCCGGCCCCGGGGCCGTGACGACCACCAGCGGACGGCTCGTCTCGATATAATCGTTCTTGCCGAGTCCTTCTTCGGAGACAACATGCCGGACCTGGGACGGGTAGCCTTCGATCGGGTAATGGCGGTAGCTGCGGATCCCGAGCGATGTGAGGCGCTTCAGGAATGCGTCCGCGGAAGTCTGCCCGCTGTACCGGGTCAGCACCACGCTGCCTACATACAGGTCCATGCTCCGGAAACCGTCGATCAGTCGGAGTACGTCATCTTCGTAGGTAATGCCGAGATCCCCGCGCATCTTATTCTGTTCGATCGCTTCAGCATTGATCGCGATGACGATCTCCACGTCATCCCTGAACTGCTGCAGCATGCGGATCTTACTGTCCGGCTGGAACCCAGGCAGTACGCGGGAGGCATGATAGTCGTCAAACAGTTTCCCTCCAAACTCCATGTAGAGTTTACCTCCGAACTGTTCGATCCGTTCGCGAATGTGTTCGGATTGTATTTTCACATACTTCTCATTGTCAAAACCGATCTTTTTCATATGCATACTCCGTCCGCAGATTAATTGGGAATGGATAACAATTTTTATATTTTACCAAGCATGCCGGAATATGCGGAATATTTCTGACGACTTTTTCATTTTCGAAAAAAACGGGCACCGGCTTTGCCGTGAGCGGAAAACAAAAAAGCGCTCTCCGGAAAGAGCGCTTTTGAAAATATTATCGCAGAATTACTCGAGCGTGTAGGCCTTGAGCTCGCCGTATTTGGCGTTATAGCTGTCGCGGTCGGCGGGGACGACGATGTCACCGGCGAGGATGGCAGCTTTCGCGGCTTCGGCAGCTTCCTTCGCGGCATCGCTCAGGACGTTCTTTTCGCTGCTGGCATAGTCAACAGCGCCGGTCTGCA